>NZ_JAAHHE010000802.1:0-1706 GCF_010692525.1 Moorena sp. SIO3B2 | reverse complement strand
GGCTGGAAAGCCGCTGGCAAGAGTTAAAAGATTTGGCTCTAACTGAAATAGCATTTGATGGACTAAGTGCAGAAGCAAAAATTTCTCAGTATGGCAAGCTAACTGCTAATTTAAGAGCTGTACCAACATTGCGTCAACAGATTCGACAGAAAATTAATCCCCACACCGTTACTCTACTAAAGGCGTTGAATCAGTTTATTACAGAAGCTAAACAGAACTTACCAGCTGGATGTACTAAATTAGCAGTGATTGCGGATAATTTAGACCGGATTGTCCCAGTTATCCAAGAGAGTAACCAAACGAATCATGAAGAAATTTTTTTAGATCGTAGTGAACAATTAAAAGGATTAAAGTGCCATATTGTCTACACAGTTCCCATTTCAATGCTGTACTCCAAGCGAACTAATGATTTGCGAGACATCTATGGTGATGCCCAGGTGTTACCGATGATTATGGTGCGAACTAAAGAGGGTAACCTCTATCAGCCTGGATTCAATAAAATTAAAGAAGTGATTAGCAAGCGAGTCGGTCAATTTGCTCCCAATCGCTCCTTAGAAACCGATATATTTGAAAGTCCAGAAGCCTTAGAGCGCTTGTGTCTTATGAGTGGAGGTCATGTGCGGAATTTGCTATTATTAATCCAAACTGCCATTGCTCGTACCGAAACCTTACCAATTTCCCTCAGAGCAGTACAACGATCCATTACTGATGCACGAGATACCTATCGCCGAACGGTTCAGGATGGACAATGGTCGGTTTTAGCTGATGTTTACCGGTCCAAGCAGATACACAATAATAACCAGTATCGTCAGTTATTATTTAATCGCTGTTTGTTAGAGTATCAATACTTCGATGACGAAGGAGAAAGACAGTGTTGGTACGATGTTCATCCCCTGATTAAAGGGATTAAGCAATTTAAAGACGCTTGTGCTCAACTAGACTCACAGCCGTAATAAGAACTGCAACAACTAATGGTAAACTTTACAGATGCGGACGAGGATTTACCTCCAGCGAGTCCAGAAGAACAATACCAAGACTTACTCCGTGCCCTCCGAAGGCGTAGAGGTTTCGGATTATTATTTGTCCGTTGTTCGACCGCAGAAGCAGAGAAGTTGGTTAAGCAGGTTAAGCAGGATTTGCCTCAGAAAACAATAGAGGTGTTGCGCTTCGAGGAGCCCATTGATAATTTATACGGCATTGTTCAGGATCGCCCCGACTGTCAGGACATCAAGGTTTTATTTATCCAAGGTCTAGAATACTCGTTTTATAAGTATGAAGAGACGAAACGTCAGCAGGGATGGGATAGCAAAGCAATTTATTCCTATAGTTGGAAAGGGGTTCCTCATATTTTAAATCATCTCAACCAACACAGAGAACGATTTCGAGAGGATTTTAAAATTTGTTTTGTGTTTCTGTTACGGTCATTTTCCCTGAATTATTTTATCCACCGTGCTCCCGACTTTTTTGACTGGCGTTCTGGTCTGTTTGACTTTCCTAGCAAATCAGAGGAGTGTCAACAAGAAGACTTTCAGAATCAGTCTTTGAATCCTGAAGAAAGAAGTAAACAAATTATCGCTATTAAAGAACGCCTGGAAGCAGAGTATCAAACTCCTGAGGAGCAAGCCGATTTACTAGTTGAACTAGGAATTATACTAGCTGCTGCCCAAGAGTATGAAGATGCGATCGCAAACTTTGACCAAGCTTTG
>NZ_JAAHHE010000801.1:0-1709 GCF_010692525.1 Moorena sp. SIO3B2 | reverse complement strand
TATAGCGCTACGCGCAAGTCCGCAAGTCACAAGTCAGAAGTCAAAAGTTTACTACAACAGGTTTTCAGCTTTTAGCCATTTCCTAACTTTATTGCGTAGTGCTATAGGAAGAATTCTCCCCATTTCCCGCTTCTGTTGACTCCCGACTTTCGACTGTATATAGGGTTTTTATTTGAGATGTAAACGTGTATGGTCTTTTTTGATTGGACAATAAAACTTTGAATCTCTTGCCCCTCTTGCGTTTTGCTTATTTACTCTTGGCTTTTTGAGCAAGCATTTTGTTTACAACCTATATAAAAACCCTAGACATGAGTTTTTACATGAGTTTGCTCTACCGTACTTGTGGTAATGATAAAAAGTTATTTCATGGTGAAACCCTTTCTCCACAAGGTTTTCACCATGATGCCCTTAAAAATTATGTATTGTATTATACATTTTTTAACATAAACCCGATAGAGCCATGAGTTTTTACATGAGTTTTTACATGAGTTTTTACATGAGTTTTTACATGAGTTTTTTCTACCGTACTTGTGGTAAGAAGCAAAAGTTATTTCATGGTGAAACCTTTTTGGAGAAAGGCTATTACCATGAAATAATTTAAAATTATGTATTTTATTATACATTTTTAACATAAACCCGATAGAGCCATGAGTTTTTACATGAGTTTTTACATGAGTTTTTACATGAGTTTTTACATGAGTTTTATGAGATTAACAGACTATAAACTGATGTAACCTCAAATGGTGATCGGGTAATCGAGATCAAAAATGTGGAGTACAAATCCTAAGCATTCAGCCGTCAGCCGTCAGCCATCAGCTAAAAGCTCACGCTACTTGAGGTGCCGTCAGCCGTGAGCTAAAAGCTCACGCTACTTGAGGTGCTTATTTTATTCAAAAGCGCCGATTGCGCTACGCGCACGGTACTGTTCGCCCAGGGTGGCCACAGGCCCAAAGCTGATAGCTGATAGCTGAATGCTTACTACAAATCAGCCCTGGACTCCCGTGGAGAGCATACACCATTGTATTGATAAATTATGATCTCAGATATTCAATTAGAAGCCAGTTCTACTGCATTGGGCCAATCCCATCAGGTTTCAGAGAAAGAGTTTTGGCAGCAATGGCAGCAATATCAAGACTATCTCTATCATCGCTGTCTCAGGTGGATGGGTGGAAACCCTACGGATGCTGAAGATGCCCTGAGTCGGGCCATGCTCAAGGCATGGGAGAAGGTGCAAAAGTTTGGGAGGAAAATCGCTAATTTTAAGGCTTGGCTGACAAGGCTGACTCATAATCTCTGCGTGGATATTCATCGAGAACATTGTCGCAGCGCCAACCACGTTGAGGATATAGAAGGGATTCCAGAGGAAAAAGGACTGCTTTGCTGTGACGATACCCCAGAAAGGGCTTTGGAAACAGACGAGAAAAAGATTGCCATCCGCCGTGCCATTGATAACTTACCTGCTCGGCTGCACCAGACCTTTATCCTGCACTTTTATCAAGAACTGTCTTATCGAGAGATAGCCCAACAGCAAGAGATTTCCTACCAGAATGTCTGTAAGCGCATCTCCCAGGCGCGGGCAATTCTGCGAGAAGAGTTGAGGGGATATTTTATTGGGGAAGATGAAACTGATCCGGAATTATCGGTTACGTCAACTAATCAGGCAACTGAGTCAGCAATTGGGGAAATGTCCCAGTCGAATGCAGAAGTTG
>NZ_JAAHHE010000800.1:0-1724 GCF_010692525.1 Moorena sp. SIO3B2 | reverse complement strand
ACAATGGTGGCCACCTAGAAATCATGGCTGCTTCCCCTGAACATTAACGTTTTAAAAACGTGATGGATCGCTTTGTTTAAAGCTTAGCTTAAGCATTGAAAATTAGGAGTTTTTTTTAGGTTAAAATCCCTTTATAAGTCCCGAAATTATTGTTGATAAACCTGATTTATGTTATTAATAACAAGGTTGTTGATGGTTAAAGGTTAACCGTTTGACTGTTATTGGATATAGCTAATGAAATTAGTGTCGAATTACCAGTTAGGTAAATTAGGCGATCGCTCTTTTTTAATACAGATAAATTATCAGACGAATTACCAGTTAGGTAAAAAAGAGCGATCGCTCTTTTTTAATACAGATAAATTATCAGTCGAATTACCAGTTAGGTAAATTAGGCGATCGCTCTTTTTTAATACACATAACTGGTAAGTTTTCAAGAACTAATTTCAGAGGGTTCACCTGGAAAATTCTAAAAAATTGCTCCTCTTTTAATTAGCTTAAGCTTTGTGGATTCATCAATTCCTACAATATATCCGAATCGGGCATTTTTCACGTCAGCACCATTAAGGTTAGCACTACTGAGATCGGCACCAGTGAGGTTGGCACTACTGAGATCGGTATCTTTAAGGTCAGCACGATACAAGTAGGCACCACCAAGGTTAGCGCCACTGAGGTTTGCAGCACTAAAATCGGTACCAGACACCCTCATAGGACACAAGTTGGCAAGACTAAGGTTGGCACCACTAAGATTGGCACCACTGAGGTTGGCACTATAAAGAGAGGCACCCCTGAGGTTGGCACCACTGAGGTTAGCACTATAAAGAGAGGCACCCCTGAGGTTGGCACCACTGAGGTTGGCACCACTCAGCTCAGTACCCCTGAGATTGCTATCAATCAGCTTGGCATTACTGAGGTTGGCACCACTGAGGTTGGCACCACTGAGCTTGGTACCCCGCAGATCGGCACCACTGAGATTGGCACCACTCAGCTCAGTACCCCTGAGGTTAGCACTACTGAGATTGGCATTACTGAGGTTGGCACTATACAGAGAGGCACCACTGAAGTTCGCATTACTGAGGTCGGCACCACTAAGGTCGGCACCACTAAGATTGGCACGAATTAGCTTCGCACTACTGAAGTTGGCATTGCTGAGGTTAGCATTACCGAGGTTCCCACCAATCACCTTAACATCACTGAGGTTAGCACCACTCAAGTTCGCACGAATCAAATTAGCACGAATCAGGTTAGCACTACTGAGGTCGGCACCACTAAGGTTTGCATCATTGAAGTCGGCACCACTTAAGTCGGCACCACTCAAGTCTGCACCACTCAAGTCTGCATCACATAGGTTAGCACCACTGAGCTTGGTATCACTGAGGTCCGCATCACTGAGGTTCGCACCCCTCAAGTCTCGACCCACAGCTCCACCACTAGCAATCTCTGCGACTAGACGCCATTTATGATCAAGCTTGCTATTATCTTCATCATCTGAACTTTCGTTCAAAATTTGAATATCTTTAACAGGAAAACCACTTAATTCTTTTAGGTCTTCTGATTTTATCCGAGCTTCAAGCCCTTCGATAGCTTCTTGAAACCCCTCTAAGATTAAGCGGCTTGGTTTGATATCAATAATGTTGATCGTGTATCCTGAAGATTGTTGTAAAATAGATTCAATCAGTTTTGAAGGTTGAACTGAATTTATATCTCCTTCTAATACAAGAACAGCT
>NZ_JAAHHE010000080.1:0-25317 GCF_010692525.1 Moorena sp. SIO3B2 | reverse complement strand
GTAGGGTGGGCAAATGGACATGATTGATGAGTGCGATTCGTTGGTTAGAAACCTTACCTTACAAAGGATTGGGGAAATAACCGCTAGGACAGATAACTGAACCTAGACAACTTGATAACCATGGAGGTGAAAAACCTCCCCTCGTGAAATCCGAGTGACAGCCCTACCCTGATTCATAGGAAATAACACACCTATGGATTGATGCAAGGGTCGAACAGTGAAGCACCCTTAACCTGACCGGTGTTAGTAACAGGCAGAGAACTCATGGGTACGAGAGAAAGGTACGTCTGAATCATCGTCACATGTACGTAGTGCGATCGCTCTTGTAGGGTGGGCAAATGGACATGATTGGTGAGTGCGATTCGTTGGTTAGAAACCTTACCTTACAAAGGATTGGGGAAATAACCGCTAGGACAGATAACTGAACCTAGACAACTTGATAACCATGGAGGTGAAAAACCTCCCCTCGTGAAATCCGAGTGACAGCCCTACCCTGATTCATAGGAAATAACACACCTATGGATTGATGCAAGGGTCGAACAGTGAAGCACCCTTAACCTGACCGGTGTTAGTAACAGGCAGAGAACTCATGGGTACGAGAGAAAGGTACGTCTGAATCATCGTCACATGTACGTAGCGAAATAAGGTTTGACACGCTACAGACAAAAGTCAATGGAATAAGGTTCAAATGGTTTCATCATTATTTGAAGATTTCCCGAAAATTCCCGGTGAAAAGTACCACCCTAAAAGTTCACAGAATGGTTATCAGGAACGAATTAACCCTCATATGTACTCTCGATAAGGTCGATTATCGAGTAGGTAGTTAGCCGCAAGTCATATGGGGGCGAGATTGAGTCAGAAGCCAACGCCTAGAGTAATGTCTAGGATATGCTGACGGACTCACGTTACAGGAAAAGGTATGGTTGTAAGTAGTAATGAACAAGTCTAAAACTCGGGGGTTCGCCCCACGGTCGGAATGGAACCAGGTCAACTGGCGAAAGCTAGAAAAGACCCTGTTTAAGTTACAAAAACGAATATACCGAGCCTCTGTTCGTGGTGATGTCCGCGTGGTAAGAAAACTGCAAAAGACTCTGATGAAATCCTGGTCAGCCAAAATGATTGCGGTCAGACGGGTAACCCAACAGAATAAAGGAAAAAAGACTGCCGGAATAGACGGGGTTAAATCTCTGACCCAGAAACAACGCCTCGCCTTAGTAGCCAACCTGAAAATCTCAAAGAAGGCTAAACCAACCAGAAGGGTATGGATACCTAAACCCGGACGGAAGGAAAAACGCCCTCTGGGTATTCCCACAATGTATGACCGCGCATTACAAGCACTTGTCAAACAGGCATTAGAACCTGAATGGGAAGCCAAATTTGAACCCAATTCATATGGGTTCAGACCAGGACGCTCATGTCACGATGCCATTGAAGCAATATTTGACAATACAAAGAGATTAACCAAATGGGTGCTCGACGCAGATATTGCCAAATGCTTCGACAAAATTAATCATGATGCGCTCTTAACAAAAATAAATACCTACCCGTCATTAAGGCGATTAATCAAAACCTGGTTAAAAGCCGGAGTAATAGACGAGGGAACATTCTTACCTACAGACGAGGGTACTCCTCAGGGTGGAGTAATCTCACCACTCTTAGCGAATATAGCCCTCCACGGAATGGAAAAGGCATTATGGGATTACGCCAACTCCGTAAAAGGGAGAAAAACCCACTTCAAAAGGGGTTTAAACCTAGTAAGATATGCGGACGATTTTGTAATCTTCCACCCAGACCTGAAAGTGGTAGAAGAATGTTTTGAGTTTATCAATATATGGTTAAAGGATATAGGCTTAGAGCTAAAACCAAGTAAAACGAAAATCGTTCATACATTTGATGGATTCGACTTCCTAGGGTTTAACATCCGTCACTACAATGTAGGAATACATCACTCGAAGAAAGGTTTTAAAGTCATCATAAAACCATCAGATGAGGCGGTTCTAAAGCATTATGAGCGACTCTCAAAAGTCATAGACAGACATAGAGCCGCTCCACAGGAGGCACTAATAGACCACCTAAAGCCAATTATAAGAGGATGGTGTAACTACTACAGAGGAGTTTGTAGTGCAGACACGTACAACAAAATTGGCAACTTGTTATGGAATAAGCTACGAAGATGGGGATATAGAAGACATCCAAATAAATCCAAAACTTGGGTGAACAGAAAATATTGGGGAACTGTCGGCTCAGACAAATGGACTTTCAAAAAGGATGAGGATAAATATCTCGTCAAGCATGCCAAAACAAAAATAATTAGGCATGTAAAAGTCCAAGACATCAGAAGTCCCTATGATGGAGACCTAATATACTGGAGCACCAGAATGAGAGAGCATCCTGAGATGACCACTCGGAAGGGAAGGCTTTTAGAACGGCAAGAAGGGAAATGCGCTCATTGTGGTCTCACTTTTAGAGATGGAGATTACATGGAAACACATCACATATTACCACGCGCTCTAGGTGGAAGTAATAAGGACGAAAATCTGGAACTACTACACCTACATTGTCACGACAAAAAACACGGAACAAAAATCCACTCTTCAGAGTTAGATGAAAACCCGTTTTAAAAGAGGTGCCATTGACAGGGTACCTGTGATGAGGAGCCGTATGATGCGAAAGTATCACGTACGGTTTTGGAGACGAGTCAGTGAGGTGACTCACTGGCTTAGTTTAATTCAATTGGTTAATGGTTGATGATTTGCCCACCCTACGCCTGGTAACAGGGAACAGGGAACAGGGAACAGGGAGCAGGGAACAGGGAGCAGGGAGCAGGGAGCAGGGAAGAGGAGAAACAATGTGTACCTGATAGTTATGTAATCCGCCGTAAGAGGAATTATATCAGTAGTAGGGTGGGCAAATGGACAGGTTTGGTGATGAAATTGCCAAGCTATCAGAATTTGGCCACCCGAGCCTAGGTCATGCGATCGCACTATATTTTAAAATAAGGGAAAAACCCCCCATATCTATGGTCGAAACCCCTTGGCAACTCTTACCGACATTGGCAAACTGATCACAACTGATTCCAATAGTAATCGTCCAGTCATTGCAGGAACTCGAACCTCTGTGCGCCGAATTGCTGGCCTATATAATCAAGGTAACAACGCCGAAGAAATAGCCAGTGCGATCGCTTTTAGCGGAAGCTTAGCTTCCGGAGCGTAGCGTGGCCGTAGGCCAATCGCTGATAAAGTAGGGTGGGCAAATGAACATGAATCCTGATGAAATTGCCAAGCTATCAGAATTTGCCGACCCTACCCTACGGAATGCTCGCTTTACCCCCTACTTCATTCGTTATCCTCCGCCAACACTTTAAATACCACAGGTCCTGTGATGCAAGGAAGCAAGAGTAATGGCAAAAGACTTATTTCATGATGTTGTCAAAAATGCCTTAATTAAAGATGGTTGGCAAATTACCGATGATCCGTTTTTTTTGAAAGTAGGCGGAGTAGAATTTTTTATTGATCTGGGTGCCGAAAAGCTAATAGCGGCAGAAAGAAATGGTCAGCGGAAGGCAGTGGTAAATCAAAAGTTTTATTAATCCCTCCTCAATTACAGACTTCCACCTTGCCATTGGTCAATTCATTAACTATCGAGTAGCGTTAAAGGTAAAAGATCCAGAACGACAATTATTTATGGCGGTTCCCGATACGACCTACCGAAGGTTTTTTCAGAAGGAATTTCCTCAAATGGTTATTCAAGATTACCAACTGAAACTATTAAGTTATGACATTGATAATGAGGTAATTGTATCATGGAAAACCTAGAAAAGCTTCAAAATTATCGCAGTATAATCAAGCAACTACTGAATCAATATGCCAGTTACAAACCCTCTCATGGTGACATGGAAATTCATAACATTTTTGATACGGAAAACGACCATTATCAAGTAATGGCCATCGGCTGGGACAAGAAAGAAAGAGTTTATGGCTGTTCAGTTCATTTACAGATTAAAAATAGCAAGATCTGGATTCAGAATAACAATACTGAATGGGATATTGGTCAAGATCTGGTTAATATGAACGTTCCCAAAAATGATATTGTTATTGGGTTTCAGCCACCTTCTATGCGCCAATACTCAGGCTATGGCACAAAGTAAGCATTCAGTAGCGTGGCCGTAGGCCAATCGCTGATCTTGTTTGGTGGGCAAATGGTCTTGGGTTCGAGATGAAATTGCCTTCGGTTTAGTATTTGCCCACCCTACCCGCTCCGAATGCGATCGCACTTCCGTTTAGTTGTTTGGTGGGCAAATGGTCTTGGGTTAGAGATGAAATTGCCTTCCGTTTTAGTATTTGCCCACCCTACCCGCTCCGAATGCGATCGCACTTCCGTTTAGAATTTGCCCACCAAACACCACAATCAGTGGATTTTGATAAAATAGTGCGATCGCTCTTGTAGTTGGGTGGGCATTGGTCGATGATAACTGATCAATTGGTCAAACCTTGTACATTTGCCCACCAAACCCCAAGGCGAGCAGTAGGGTGGGCATTGGTCGATGATAACTGATCAATTGGTCAAACCTTGTACATTTGCCCACCAAACCCCAAGCATCTGAAGGCGAGCAGCCATTCCCCATTACCCATTACCCATTACCTATTACCTATTACCTATTACCTATTACCTATTACCTATCTCCAAAGTAAAAAACCTACCCCTGTGAGCCCCACACTCTTCCCCTGTTCCCTTTTAAAAACTTCTGATGACTTGGATTATTACACCGCTACAGAAAATCTGGAATGCCATCTCTAAGGTATTTACCGCCAAGCTATTTGAATTTGGTGACCAAGCCTTTTCTCTGAGTTTCTTAGGCAAATTCCTGTTTTTATGTATCATCGCTATTATTATATCCCGTACCATCAAGACTCTGATTAAACATTGGTTACTGAGCCGTTTCAGGATGGATCGGGGTACTCGCGAAGCCCTCGCTTCTATTATCGGTTACATTCTAACCATCTTAGGGTTTTTAATTGTTCTGCAAACCTCGGGGATTAACCTAAGTTCCTTAGCGATCTTTGCTGGTGCTCTCGGTATTGGCTTTGGAATTGGACTACAAGATCTAGCAAGCAATTTTATCAGTGGTCTGACTATCCTGCTGGATCAACCGATTAAAGTGGGAGACTATATAGAAATAGATAATCTGTCAGGAACTGTGGAAAAAATATCGATTCGCTCTACAGTAGTACGAACCATCCACAACGTTTGTGTGATTATTCCGAATAACAGTTTTGTCCAAAATAATGTCATAAACTGGAGCTACCAAGACCCGACGAGTCGTCTCCAAATTCCCATGAACTTTCCCGATGAATTGGATTCCCTTGTCGTCACAGAGCTGCTGTTAGCGGCTGCCCGCCAAGAACCCCGCGTTTTATCCTCTCCCTCTCCCCAGGTTTGGTTCAAGGGCTATGGAGAGGAAGGAATGGATTTTGAGCTTTTGGTTTGGATCGATCAACCAGCAGAGATCGAAGCAATTAAAAGCGCTTTGTATTATCTGATTGATACGGAATTGCGATCGCGCCAAATCGAACCCGGCCGCCCTGAGCTAAGCTTGCGTATGCACAATCCAGAAACCTTAGTGTCCCTGTTTCGACAATTACAAACCCCCGGGGTGACTAATGGCTCCTCCTCAATCCACAACCAATCAGCTCCAGACAAACCCAAACCCAAGTCTGAATCCCCTTATACCTGGAAGCTGGCGGATCTATTGCGGCAAGTAAGTTATTTTAAAAACTGTAGCGATATGGAACTGCGACATATCATTGAGGAGGGCTATCGGAAAACTCTCCCAGCTGACCAAACCATCTGTCGGGAAAACGATCCAGGGGACTCATTTTATATTATCCTATCTGGAACAGTGGAAGTGTTCGTGGAATCCATTGGAAAACGAGTCGCTACCCGTAAGTCTGGGGAGTTTATCGGGGAGATGTCTCTGCTGATGGGTACTCCCCGTACTGCTACTCTTCGTACCCTAGAAGAGACAATGCTGTTTGTGGTGGATCGAGACAATTTACAAAGTCTATTGGCTAAGCACGAAGCATTAGCTGACCGAATTTCTGAAGAATTATCCAAACGTCAAGAGACATTGGAACGCTTAGGAATAACCGTCAGTTCCACAGAGCAAGACGAAACTCCTTTCGCCGCAGTTCGCAAACGTATTAAATCAATTTTTGGTATTTAAAACCGATAGTTATCATGAATCAACGTAATCAGGATAATCAGTATCTATCACACCCCTCAATTGATGAGTCAGATCAGCTTCCTAGCTCCTTTGTGGAAGCAGTCACTAGGGTGAAAACCTTTGCTCTGTTGGAAATGGAAAAAGAAACGGAGCGAAAACAGCTTTACTATCATACTTGTGACCATGTTAATGGAGTTCAGCGTAGAGCTGATCGGATTTTCCAAGCCATCAGACCCGATTGGGAAGCCGGTCTGGACAATGATATAGCACCAGACTATCTGAGCAGAATCAAACAGTTAATCGATCTGTGCGCCATTGCTCACGATATGGTGCAAGAGTTTCTCCCTCAAATCCAACCCCATACGTCTAGACGGCGAGAAAGTGGTGTGAGCGAAGCTGCTACAATTACTAAGCTTTTGGATTACATCAAAAATCAGAATGAATGGATAAGTAAGCAAACTCCTAACCATCTGACCTTGTTTACCAATTCAGATTTACAAATCATTACAGAAGCCATTAACGCTACCATTTGTTGCTATGATACTTCAGACAATACAATTTACCAGCCTGACCTCTACTCTTCTGATAAAAACCTATCTCTGGTAGCTCGGATTATTGCTTTGGCTGATTTAGGCACTTTGGGAATGGAAGGGATTGAAGCATTTAACGAGGAAGGCAGTCTGCTATTTCTAGAAGAAAATCCTGATATTATCCCCATAATTTTGAATCAAGATATTCCTGATTCCGAAGCTATCGATAAACAAACTATTTATGAAAATCTTAGACAACGGCTGCTGAAAAGGACTCGCTTTCAAGTCAATTTTGCTAAGGGACGAATGGCTAGATTGGCTCGTGAACTTAAAGGGTTTACCGCCGAAGCAATTGCAGTTTTAACCCATGATGTTTTTAAGTATTTGAATCCAGCCATAATTAAAGCTATTGAATTCTCAACTCCTACCGCTAATGACACCAATTTTGAGGAATTGATTGAGTTTTTCCAGCTCGATAAGTATCTGAAAAATTAGGTGATATCAGCTTAAAATCAAGAGCAAAAATGCAATCAATGATAGTGTTGCCGAATCACCTAAAAACTCCTAAAATCGATTAAACATGATGGGAGCAGGTCAAATTTCCCGAACAAATGAACTACTTGACAAAACAACAAAAATCCTGTTAGGGAGCCGGTCTTAGTTGCCGAACAGATGAACTATGTACCATTAGAGCAAGCAATTACCCATGAGGGGGCTATAGATAATGTACAAATATTAGGCATAAGTGACATGCTCCCCCTATTACCCATTACCTATTACCCATTACCTATTACCCATCACCCATTACCCATTACCCATTACCCATTACCCATTACCTATTACCTATTACCTATTACCTATTACCTATCTCCAAACTAAAAAACCTACCCTTGTCAGCTACTCCCTACTCCCTACTCCCTACTCCCTACTCCCATTAATCCAGATAGCTTACTTCTTGGTAAACCGCCAAACTCCATCCCAATCCTGTGGCACCCCTTGGGCCATCAACTGATTAATTCGCTCCATATATAAGGCAGCGGTCTTATCCAAAGGATTCACCATTAACACGTGATTAAAATATTCTAAAGCCTTGTCAAATCCTTGAGTGCGATAACACTCTAAACCTTGTTCAAATTCCAGTTGCGTTTTTAACTTCAATTCCCTAACTGCCTCCGTCTCACCATCCAGCACTTCATAGATGGCAAGGGGTTCATTTCTACCTTTAACAATTGCTCGATCTAGAAACCGAATTTGATAGTGATTTGGATTGCTCAATTTCTCTAAGGTTTGCTGGGAAATTAAGAAAGAAACCCCATAGAACTTGGTCAAGCCTTCCAAACGAGCGGTCAAGTTAACATTATCAGAAAAAGCATCCCCCTGCATTCGGAATGTCTCTCCAACCATCCCCACCATCATGTGACCATAGTGGATACCAATCCCTACTTGAATCGGTAAATAACCGTTGGCTTCACGCTTTTGATTGTATTGGTGGACTTTTTTGAGCTTGGCAATTCCAGCACAGACAGCATTATCAGCGCCATCAGGGAAAATTGCCATCATGCCATCCCCAAGAAATTTGACAATAAAGCCATCGTGATTGCGAATTTCAGGACTAACACGCTTAAGATAGGCATTGACGAAGTCAAAGTTTTCCTTTGGTGTCATACTCTCAGAAATGGTAGTAAAGGAGCGAATATCACTGAACATCACCGCCATTTCTTTACTAACGTGGTCGCCTAATTGGACATGAATCACATTGTCTTTGTGCAGAAAATTCAGATATTCAAATGGGAAAAACCGAGCAAAGGAATTTTTTAGGGTTTCCAGAGTTTCATTGGCTTGAGTCAATTCTTGCTCACGGGCTTTTACCGTTTGAACCATTTGCCGGAAAACCCGTGCTAGTCGTCCTAACTCGTCGCTCCGAGCAGCTACTTCCTCCAGATTTTCAGGCTCAAAGGTATCATTTTCCACAGCGGCGGCTGCTACTGTTACCTTTTCTACCTGTTTTATATACTTTGACTGGCGCAGATTTTCAGCTTTAAGCTGCTCTTCAGCTTCGGTTCGTTTCAGGAAGTTAAGATAGGCTTTGGAATGGTAACGAATCCGAGCAATTAGTTCTACCCGATCTGGCAGTTTTACTAAGTAATCATTTGCTCCAAATCCAAAGGCTTTGGCTTTAATTACTGGTTCTTCTTTACTTGAGAGTACAATCAGGGGAATAGGTCTAGTCGGCGAATCCTTAGAGCGCAGAAAACGCACTAACAACAAGCCATCCATCTCCGGCATGACCAAGTCTTGTAGAATGACCGTTGGTTGGTACTCCTTAGCTACTTTTAAGGTTTGAGTTGGATCCTGACAATAGCGGAAGATAATATCCTTTTCCGGAGCCAACATGCGGCGGATGGCTTCGCCGATCATGGGCTGATCATCGATAAGTAGGACTTTAATCGGCTCTTGGGTCACCATTTTATTTGTAATGTCCTTGTCCAGCTTTGGGATACTCTTAAACCGGGATTATTAGGACAAGTCCCTACAAATCGGTTAAGGTAAATTTTATTGTTGCCCAAGTGAGGAGTGGTCAAGCAGCAATCGGAGTTAAGCCTCCCACTCATCTATTTGGGCGCTCCTGAAATCCCGTTCAGGAGTTCCTTAAAAGCCCGAGTCTTACTATGCTTAGAGTCAAGCCATCCAAGCTCAACTGCATCAGCAAGACTCAGTCCCATACCTTTTAAGAAACGCGCGGTACGGCGCAACAATACTGCCTGAACCTCGGCTCTAGAAGAGTACCGAGAAATTTCGAAGTCTATACCCCGATCCAAGATGTTCTTAGCAGCATTGCAGTCAGCCGGCAACACGACCCCATTAAATATGGGTTCGCTGTCCCCACTCCTTTTCCCTAATAGGGTTCCAGTTATGGAGTCAACTGGCGACCTGTAGCTCGGCTGGACTTCTGTTACAAAGGAGCCAGTCCAATCAGCCCATTTTTGTAAAGAGTCTCGCATTTGACCTTTCATCCAGCTATTAAGCTTGCGAGACATGGCCTTGGACTGGCGCTTATTTTTAATTGGTTGTGTTAAATCTTCTGCAAAAACCTTTAATGCCTTTCCTCCAAATAAAGACTTAGAGGCTTGACCAATAACTGATAATATTTCAGTTTGGTCTTTTCTATAACGGCGGTTCTCTGTTTTCCTAGAAAGGTTGTTTTTTAAAATCCTAGCTGACTTAGCCGGGTCTATCTTTTCTAGTTTCCTGTGAATTGCCCAAAGTTTTCCTCTGTTCCGATTCTTAGCGCATATCCGATCTGACTTCTTGGACGCTAACTTACCCAACCCTTTGCCATGAGCTTTCCCTTCTGAATCAAAGAAAGCTTCTGTGTATCCCTTATCTACGCCAACAGAGCGGCGGTCAACTGGGATACACACTTTCCCATGGTCAACTAGGAAGTGAACTTCAAAGCGCTGCACTAATTGGTTGTATATCAGTCTGATTTGCCCTTTTATTTTTCGGTTAGACCTAACTAATATCCTGTTTCTTTTTCCTCTCCTGAGTCCAGCTATTTCTAATTGGTAGGTGTTTCGCGATATACGCTTACACTTATAGCCTCCTTGCTGATAAACTATCTGATTTTTGACCCAAGAATGTCCTCGCTGAAACTCAATCCTTACAAGCCTGTGGAGTAGTGGACTATCTAAAAGAGCTAAGGTCTTCAGCTGCGTGGCATACTCTTTTCTTGTCTTTTGGTTATCTTTTCCAGGAAACTTTTTGTAAATTTTTTTGATTACTGCATCAGCACAAGCTGCCTGTTGAGCCCTAACAGCTTTCGCTACATCACTAACAGTCCATTCCATTAGTTTTGAAGGTAATCCCAGAGACTCAGGAGTTCTGAAAGTTCTAACTTCTGGGTAAGCTTTTTTCCAGTCTAAGCCCCAGTGCTTTATGCTGCCTAGTTTGTGGTAAGACTCAGACCTGACGATTCCTAGCTTTTTCATCGTAGACAACAGCTCAATCTCAACCGACTTTGCCATCCCGACAACCGGGACGACTTGAGTTGAGATCTTTTTGTTGATACCTACTTTTGCTGTCATTGCTTGATCTTTGCTATTTGTGTCTATCTTATAGCTTTTTGTCTGTATTGTCCAGTTTGGTGACAGTAGATTTAATTTCTTTTTCATAGCGACGAAGAAAGTAAAGCTTAGAACTAAAGCAGTGCATTATCGACATAAAATCATCCATCAACTCTTGCTGGGGGGTCTTGTAAGTGTTATTGAGCACCACTATTTGACAGTTATGTAAATGGCAAAACCACTCGACAAAATCGAACCCAAATCTGCACAGTCTGTCTTTGTGAGCCACGACAATAGTTTTGATTTCAGAGTTCGCTACTTTTTCCATTAGCCCAATAAATTTCCGGCGTTTGAAGTTCAATCCGGATCCATATTCTGAATAGCATCGGCAATTTGGGTAGTTCCTGCCCAAATACTCAATCTGGGAATTTAGATCCTCCGATTGAGACTTGGTTGAAACCCTGGCATAAAGGACTACAGGGCGAGTGTCAACGCAAACTATTAGTCGATCTATGGAACTAGCTAGATAGCGGCGGTGACCTCCAGGAGACCTAATGCATTGGATTTTTCCTGCATCTGCCCATCTAGCTAGGGTTTTGGGATTATAACCATATCGTTTTTGAGCTTCGGTTGGAGTAAGATACATATTTGTCCGTATTGTACCGTTACATCCTAATATATCCCGATCTGATTGGGCTTGGTTAAGCGGCTATCAATCAGATCAGGTACAGCATCGATAAATAACTTGGGGTTAGCTAATTTGTTTAGCAGTTTATCAAATTTTGTTCAATACTCTGGGCAAACTGGGAAAACTATGTCATGCCAATTGTGATTAATAGTCAGTTATTGTTAAGAATTATTATAAGAGATCAATGTTGTGCAATAAAAATGATATTGGAATTGAGCTATAGGAATTTACCTAAGGCTTAAAAGCGAATCCTTTGATTAGGGCAGGTGCGATCGCGTCTAGGGGCAAAATTTCCACCGCCGCCTTCAACTCTGCTGCTGCTTTCGGCATCCCATAAACCACGCAACTGCTTTTATCTTGGGCAATAGTATGCCAACCTTTAGAGCGCAACAGTTTTAGCCCTTCAGCTCCATCTCTACCCATGCCAGTTAACAACACAGCCGTGCCCTTGCGCTTCCAGTACTCGGCTAAACTTTTGAAAAAAACATCCACGGAGGGGCGGTAGGGATAATTACTGGGTTTGCTGGTGTAGGTTAACCTCAAATTCGATGTTAAACACAGGTGGTCTTTGGTTCCAGCAATCAATACTTTCCCTACTTCTGGACGGCTACGGTCAGACGCTAGCTGGACTACCAAGGGTGTCTGATTATTCAACCACTGCACTAATCCTGAAGCAAACTGCAGATCCACATGCTGGACAATCACAATTGCTGCACTGAAACTTGCTGGTATGCTGGAGAGAATCGTTGCTAGAGCCTTTGGTCCTCCAGTCGAAGCACCAATTGCGATTAACGGCGGAAGATGGAGTTGGGAATTTCGGGCTGGGGATTTTGAATTTGGGGTGGATTTTCCGATCAGTTTACCAATGGTAGCAATTTTAGTAAGTAGTTCCTGGGCAGCATCTGGGTTACCGCGAGTGCCCAAAACTGGCAGACTGACAGCATCTAAGGCTCCATATCCAAGGGCTTCAAATACTTTCGATGAATTCTGCTGGATGCTAGCGGTTACCACTAAAATCGCACAGGGACAATGTTTCATGATCTGGCGAGTTGCCTCAACCCCATCTATTACTGGCATGGTCAAATTCATCAAAATTAAGTCTGGGAGGTCTTTGGTACATTTGGCAATAGCTTCGGCACCATCACTAGCCACCCAAGCTACTTGATAGTCTTGAACCCCCATCAAGACACGCCGCAGGGTTTCTACTGCCATCATTGAATCATTAACAATTGCTATTTTCATGTCATAAAAATGCTGATTACTTTTTTATAAGGGAGTCGGGAGTCGGGAGTCGGGAGTCGGGAGTCGGGAGTCGGGAGTCGGGAGTAAGCCTAAGAAAATTGAATGTACCTCATAAGTATGATCAACGCTATAGTCTATTTTATTCATTTGTTTTTTCCCACTTATTAATCAAACCTTATTAATTAATAAGCTTGGATTCCAAGTTGACTATTTACAATTAACAAGCAAGCCATCCAAACTAACCAATTAATAATCCCTACTCCCCAATTAAATCAATCACGGCATTTAACAAAGAATCATCATGGAAACTACTCTTGGTTAGATAATAATCTGCGCCAGCTTCCAAACCTTGAATACGGTCTTGTTCCCGGTCTTTATAGGAAATAATAATCACAGGGATTGATTTTAATTTATCATGGCTTTTAATATGGCTGACTAGCTCAATGCCGTTCATGCGGGGCATATCAATATCACTAATAACTAAATCATAAGGGTTGGTACGAACAGCGTTCCAACCATCCATGCCATTAACAGCTATTTCCACCTCATAACCTTGGTTTTCCAGTAACTTACGTTCCATTTGCCGCACGGTAATGGAATCATCAACTACTAGAATTCGTTTCCGCTGTTGGATATCAGTATCATCAGTATCAGCACTGACTTGGTTCAACTGGCGGCTATTGAGTAGATTATCAATGGAGCGCACTAAATCTGACACATCCACAATTAGAATCGGCGAACCGTCTCCCATCAAAGCAGCAGCATTGATATCCTGAACTTTGCCCAGCCTCGGATCTAATGGTCGAACCACCAAATCCCGTTCACCTAAAAATTTATCAACTACTAATCCAAAACGATTCGATTGGTCACTGATGATCACGACTGGTAGGGTTTCAGATTTGATATAAGAGTCATCTAACTCCAAGACTTGGTGGGCAGCTACCAGTCCAATGTTTTCATCATTAAGGGTAAAATATTGCCGGTTTTCTACTACAGAAATTTCTTTTTTATCTACCATGAAAATTTGGTCAATTCGTGCTAGCGGAAACGCATAAGGTTCACCATATATATCCACTAATAGGGTACGAATAACTGATAGAGTCAGAGGCAATTGGAAGTGGAAACTCGTTCCTTGTCCTAGCTTAGAGGTAGCTCGCAGGGTGCCACCTACCTCTTGTGCCATACTCTTGGCAATATCTAAACCAACCCCACGACCAGAAATTTCGGTTACCTGCTTAGCAGTAGAAAATCCCGGCAAAAATAGAAACTCCATCAGCTCATGTTCAGCTAGCTGGCTTGCCATCTCTGGGGTGATCATTTTTTTGCGGACAATTTTTTCCCGCAATTTCTCTGGATCTATGCCTTTGCCATCGTCAGCAACAGTAATCGATAACATCCCACCACGATGAACAGCTTCCAGTCGCACTGTGCCTTGGGCTGGTTTCCCCATTGCTACACGCTCTTGGGGAGGTTCAATACCATGGTCTACAGAGTTACGCAAAATATGAGTCAGTGGTGCTTCTAGTTTCTGTAAAATATCTCGATCTACTGCCGTAGATTTGCCAGTAATGTCTAATTTAACTTGTTTATTCAGCTTTCTGGCTATATCCCTAATCATCCGAGGAAAACTCTGTACCCCATCAGCAAAAGGACGCATATGAGACGCAATCACTTCTCGGTAAAGACGATCCGAAAGATTAGCAGTGCGACGAGCATACAGTTCCAGTTCACTCATGCGATCGCCTAAAATTTCTCGACATTCCTGTTCCTTTTGTCGAGCGACTTTCAGATATTCCTCCCCCACTTGATTGACCTGGGATATTGCTAAAGCATCCTGTAATTTTTCCAGGATCTTCGATAATTCCATTTGATGTTTCTTGAGGGTCATCAAAGAATCAGCAAACGGTTGTAGCCAATTCGCCTCCACTAGGGATTCACCAGCTAAACCCATTAAGCTATTTAAGTTTTCAGCACTGACTCGCACAACTCTCTCTTTAGCTTCCGGCTTTTTGGCACTATCCAAAGCCATCGATGGTTGCTCAGTTAAATCATTTTTTGGGGTAGATGAGGATTGATTGTCTTTGGCAGCCACTGGGGTTTGAGGCTTGTGGCTAACAGTCTGCTCCAAGGGTTGACTTTCAATCTCTATCGTGGTCTTGTCAGACTCCTGACTAGGTACTTGAGGGGGAGAATCGGTTTGAGCCTGGTGAGTTACTACCTGATCAATATTTTGTTGATCTAGATGGTGCTGATCAACAGTTTGCTGATGAGTCTCTATGGCTGTATTCGTAGTATCGAGAGTGGAAACTTCGGAAGGATCATCTATAGCGCTTAGTTTTTCCGACTTCTGTGGCCCGGAGGTACTAGGGGCAGGAGATGGAGATGGCTGTTGTGGGGAGGAGGGTGCAGATTCTGGTGCGAGAATTTTAGCGATCGCAATACTCTGACCTTCAATGGCTTGCCCATGTTCAGACAACCATTGGTCTAAATTCACTTCATCAACTTGGCTGATTTGTTGGAGGAAATCGACACCTTGCAGCAAGACATCAATGTGATCTGCCTTGAGGGTAATGGTTTTATTCATAGCTGCCACAAAGCAATCCTCCATAGTATGAGCGATGTTAACGGCAGCATCAATTTGGACAATCCGGGCAGCACCTTTAATGGAATGGGCTGCACGCATTAGGGATTCCAGTTCTTGGCTGGAGGAAGGATTACTTTCCAGAGCCAATAAATTGTCATTTAATATCGTTGCTTGGCTTTCCACCTCCATGCGGAATAAATCCAACATGGAGAAATTGCTCATATCTTGTCCGCTGTCTGTCATAGGATTTTAGAGTTTAGAGTTTGGATTTATGATATTTTTTAAGCATTCAGCGGTCAGCGGTCAGCGGTCAGCCGTCAGTTTATTTTATTCAAAAGCTGTTCGCACCTCAAGTAGCGTGGCCATAGACCCAAAGCTGATAGCTGATAGCTGATAGCTGATAGCTGATAGCTGATAGCTGATAGCTCATAGCTGATAGCTGATAGCTGATAGCTCATAGCTGATAGCTGACGCCTGAATACCTACATAGATAGCACTTGACCCCCATCACCCCATTGGATTACATAATCTTCCGATTGAGGGTGTAAAACAATAACTCATCGTCCAAGTAATTCACCTTTTTATCCTGCCAGATAATTATCCATTTTGTATAAGTATCTGTAGCTTTAGAAATAACCGCTGGTGCATCGAGTAATTCATTAGTATGAAACCGTTGAACACTAAAAATTTCATCAACGGGAAAGACCCATCGGTTGCTCTCAATTTCCACAACCACCATCCGTTGATACATGACAGGACTCACATTCGTTTTGGATTTTCGAGTTAGGGGCTGTTGGATTTTGGATTGCTCGGAACCTGAGTTAGCAGGATTATCTTCCAAACCCAGGAGATTGCTGAGGGAAACGCACATTAGGATTTCCCCACGAATATTCACGATTCCCAGTAATATCTCGTTGCTGCGGTGGGGGATGGTGTGGATAACACAAGGCTGGGTTACTTCTTTGAATAACTTTGCCGACAATGCCAACCATTCTACTCCTAGCCGAAAGATAATTACGGATATGGTTTCCCCTAGTTGTGTCAGAGCACTTTCACCTTGTGGGACAGATTGGGAAACCAGTAAGTTAGTCCATTCATTAATGTAACCTGGAGGCGGTTCACGTTCAAGCAAGCCGCGCCCTGCTAAAGAATAAACCGGACAGTTGCGGCAATGAATGAAGGTTTTTAGTTCTGGGCAGGAGCGATCGCCTGTCACTCCGATTTGGTTCCAACAATCGTTAAAACTTGGTTTATTACTTGTATAAATTGACATTATGTTTTTTTTTAGTATAGTTTATAAACAAAAATTATTATGCTAGTTTAAGCATCGAAAATTAATAATTAAAAAATTGGATATTATCTAAATATAATTGAGTAATTTCCTTAGTTAATGAACAGTTGATCAACGCTATATTTACGATAGTCTTCTAGGAAGATACAGTATTTCCAATACTATCCCTCCAATTCCAATTTCATCCTTCATTCTTGATTGGCTAGGTAATGTCAACCTCTTGGTGCGAATTCCCTAGCGCTCCCACGAAAGCGCGGGGTCGCACCGCTATTGACCGTTAGTTTAGGATATTGAGGTAGAAAATCACGGGATAGTTATCGTTGAAGGTTTTGAGTTTGACATAGTAAGTTCGGCAGAGCCAGTTTTCCGTGATTAAAAAGCTGAAGGCACCTCAAGTAGCGTGGCCATTCGCGTAGCGTGGCCTTTTGGCCAAGGCCAAGGCTGACGGCTTACTTCTAAACTTGGAACGCCGAAACTTCTGTTTGTAATCCTTGGGCAGTATTATCCAATCGTTCCAAAGCATGATTAGTATCTCTTAGAGAATCAGCCGTTTGTTGTGATGCTTCGCTTAATTGCACCATCGCCTCGCTGATTTGTTGAGCACTTTTCGATTGGTCTTCCACACTTTGATTCACCATCTCAAACCGGGGAGTTAGGCTCTGCACTTGCTCAATCACTTTAGCAATTTGTTCACTAATCTTGCCGACATTTTCGACACTAGTACTGACATCTTTGCTAAATTTATCCATTTCCATCACCCCAGTTGACACCGCCGCTTGCATCTCTTTTACCATGGTCTCAATTTCTAGGGTAGCTACTGCCGTTTGGTCAGCTAGCCGCCGAATTTCCCGAGCCACAACCGCAAAACCCGCCCCATACTCTCCCGCTTTCTCCGCTTCAATGGCAGCGTTGAGGGATAGTAAATTAGTCTGATCGGCCACTTTAGTAATAGTGGTGACAACGCTACTGATATTATTGGCTTTTTCATTCATCACCCCCAGTTTCGCAGAAATAGAACTAGTAGCATTGGCTAAGTGACGCATGGTACTTTCCATACGCATCAGGTCTTGTTGACCATAGCTAGCAGCATCAGCAGTAATTTGAGACAGCTGAGCGACTTGCTCCATAGTTTTCACTAATTCCCCAGAGGTATTGGCAATTTCTTGAGCTGTGGTTGTCACCTCGTTGGTGGAGGCTAATTGTTCGGTCATGGTTGCTTCTAATTGCTTACCAGAGGCAGCAATTTGGGTAGTGGAGCTAGTCATTTGGATACCAGACTGTTGCACCTTATAGATTAATGAATTGAGGTTTTCAGTCATGGTCTGCAAGGCACCAAGTACTTGTCCAATCTCATCTTGATCTTTAGAGACTTCAATTGCCTGGGTTAAATCCCCAGCAGAGAGCCTTTCTGTTGCTCCTAGCAATCTAGTTATCTTGCTTCGTAGGGGCAAAGTAACCCATATACCCATAAGGATAGTCAGTATTATCGATAATGTAGTGCCAACCAAAACCACATTCATTAGCCAGCGCTGTTGTTCCTGGAATTGTCTGACCCCTTCCCTCATGAGAGCTTCTGCCCGTTGGATCATCTGCACCCTGTTATTATCAACATTTTCAGCATTAATTGACTTAACTAAAGCAGTAGCTTCGGTAATCTTGCCTGAATCTACAAGTCGGAAAACCTGTTGAGATAGTTGATGTATTTTCTCCCCTTCTGCAATGTAATTATCCAAAAGTTGTCGTTGTATAGTGTCTTGAGTTTGCTCCTTGAGCGCTGAACTATATTGACGAAAATTTTGATAGCCTTCTTGATAGGATTGCTTATAACTTACCTCTGCAGGAGAAATAACATAGGCTCGGACACTCCGCACCATTTTCGTAAGCCCATGAGCGATCAGGTTGACTTCTATTGGACAGCCTCTCTGTCCTAGGGTTGAAGAAGTCGTCGCAATTTGAGATTCAAATTCAAAGGTTCTCATAGCGCTTGAATAGAAAATTGACCCTAATCCAATCAGACAAATAATGGGTATTGAAGCTCCTAAGAAAATTCTGTGATTAATTTTTGTAAACATCTCGGGATAGTCTGGAATTTATACTGGTTGACTTAAGACTGGTAAAACCTAAATTAGTTTAGTCCCTTTCTGGAAATCATAGGGATTATATCATGTTCGGTTCATTGCCCATAATAAAAATTATTTCAAGTCCGGTTAATCACTTCACAATTATTTCAAAATAAACTATTTTAAATAACATTAGAGTTACTATGACACATAAAATATGCTTGCAGTGTCTCGCTTACAACCCTACTACTCGGCTTTTCTAAACTTGGAACACCGAAACTTCTGTTTGTAATCCTTGGGCAGTATCATCCAATCGTTCCAAAGCATGATTAGTATCTCTTAGAGAGTCAGCCGTTTGTTGTGATGCTTCGCTTAATTGAACCATCGCCTCGCTGATTTGTTGAGCACTTTTCGATTGGTCTTCCACACTTTGATTCACCATCTCAAACCGGGGAATCAGGCTCTGCACTTGCTCAATCACTTTAGCAATTTGTTCACTAATCTTGCCGACATTTTCGACACTAGTACTGACATCTTTGCTAAATTTATCCATTTCCATCACCCCAGTTGACACAGCAGATTGCATCTCTTTTACCATGGTCTCAATTTCTAAGGTAGCTACTGCCGTTTGGTCTGCCAGCCGCCGAATTTCCCGAGCCACAACCGCAAATCCAGCCCCATACTCTCCCGCTTTCTCCGCTTCAATGGCAGCGTTGAGGGATAGTAAATTAGTCTGATCGGCTACTTTAGTAATAGTGGTGACAACGCTACTGATATTATTGGCTTTTTCATTCATCACCCCCAGTTTGGTAGAAATAGAACTAGTAGCATTGGCTAAGTGACGCATGGTATTTTCCATACGCATCAGGTCTTGTTGACCATGGCTAGCGCTATCAGCAGTAATTTGAGACAGCTGAGCGACTTGCTCCATAGTTTTCACTAATTGCCCAGAGGTATTGGCAATTTCTTGAGCTGTGGTTGTCACCTCGTTGGTGGAGGCTAATTGTTCGGTCATGGTTGCTTCTAATTGCTTACCAGAGGCAGCAATTTGGGTAGTGGAGCTAGTCATTTGGATCCCAGACTGTTGCACCTTATAGATCAATGAATTGAGGTTTTCAGTCATCTTTTTCAGAGATGCCAGTAATTGTCCAATCTCATCCGTTGAGGTAATTTCCACCTTGGTACTCAGATTACCAGCGGAAACCTCTTCTGCTAGATCTACTGCTTTGTTTAAGGAATTAACAATATCGCGGGTGACAAAAATTCCAAAACCTAGAGTAGCCCCAATGATTAAAATGAAAGCAATCAGTACGATTTTGATTGTACGTTGTTGGTCTTCTTTAGCAATATTCGCATAGTTTTGAGATAATGTAATGGCTTGCCGCAAGAGACTCCTCATTTCTGCTTTAAGTTCTTCTCGGGACTCTTGCATCCGTTCTGCCGCCAATTCAGCTTGTTCAGGTTGATTGCTAACAATTAACCTAAACGCTTGCTGAGATTGATCACCATAACGATCATGCATTGTGTTATATGAATCTAATTCAGATTTCAAATCTGACCAGCCTTCTTTTTGCTCTTTACTTAACGCTTTTTGGATTTCACGTTTGACGATGTTATCAACTTTTATAAGAGCGTCATGCACTAATCCATCCCGTCGGTTGAACTCCGCTCTCGCTTGAGTAAAAATGTTTCTGGCACTGGCGCTTTCTGTATATCGGTAATTAAATCGAAACGCCCGTTCAAAATTAACCCCCTGAGCAAGTTGACTTTCTTGCATTTCCGTCATGTGCTGGATTAGGGGGAGATCCTCTTCAGCTATCTTACCGATTTCATTCGCTAACTTTGACAGTCCTATCCAGCTAATTCCCCCCCCTAAAAGTATGGTCAAACCAGAGAAGATTAGTAGACCTAGTAGTTTAGTTGCAATTTTCATTTAATTCCAGATAGCCCCCGTTGCTATTAACTCTTCAGGTTTTGTAGTCGTTTAATTCGCTGTCGGATTACTGTAGCTTTAGCCAGCTCCCCACGATTTTCTTGAAGTAAAGCCAGATGAAAGAGTGCTTCGTAGGAATTCGGTTTCAGGTAAACCGCTTTCTGGAAGCATTGCTCAGCCTGCTCGTCATTGCCCAAGCCCTGATGGACTTCTCCGAGTAATACATAAGCCTCAGCACTAGTCAAATTTTGACTTAGGTAAGTTTGGCACAGTGTAGCCGCTTGCTCCAAACTTCCTTGATTGGCTAATCTCCTGGCTTTTTCAAGCAAGGATTCTTGTCCCTTTTCAAGCTCCCTTTGTAAACAGGACTGTTTGATTGCTTTAGACTGTCGATTAACCAGGGCAGAAGGGGAAGATGATGTTGTTTGGTCTTCCTGGTTTTGCCCCTTGTGCTTTTCCTGTATTGGATACAGAGAATGGATCAGCGTCACTGGGGACTTATGAGTCGGGAGTGACGATGAGGTTTCCCAATTTCTCCTGCGCCCCTGTTGAGAGTCCCTGGTCTGGCCTTCTCCAAGATGTTTCACCTTCTGATAGGCAAAAGCAAAGGGATAGCGAACGGACACAAATCGATTGGTAGTTATTACTCCTGTTTCAGCAGACCCCACAAACAGCAAACCTTTAGGCATTAATAAGCGATCTAAGAGTTCTATAGCACGGAAGCGGGCAGATTTATCTAAATAAATCAATAAATTGCGGCAGAATATAATGTCATAGTTGCTCTGAGGCTTGCCCAAGGGCTCTAGGATGTTACCATGCTTGAAATTAACCGTATTCCGCACCAACTGACATAATTCATAACCATCTGCTGTTTGCTTAAAATAGCGTTTTCGTTGCTGTAGCTGGTTGCCCCGAAAGGAATTCCTGCTGTAGAGAGCACGTCGAGCTTTGCGCAATGCTTCCTTGTTGATATCAATGGCATCGACCCGAAACTGATTAGGAGTCAAACCCGCATCCAGCAAGGTCATAGCAATGGAGTAAGGTTCTTCTCCAGTAGAACAGGGTATACTTAACACCCGCAGGATGGGGTGGTTGGGTTTGGGCAACCACTCAGATATGACGTAACGACTCAGAAACGCAAAGGGTTTTCTGTCCCGGAAAAACCAAGTCTCTAGGACAACGACCGTTTCAATCAGTGCTTCGAGTTCTTGAGGTGAGGTTTGCAGTTGCTGCAGATACGTTTGCTGATCCGGTAAGCCACAAGCCAATCTTCTGGTTTCTATCGCTCTAGCAATCTGTCTAGACCCAATAGTACTGCCATCCAAACCGATTTTCTTTCTCAGCAAAGCCTCGATAGTCGCCTGAATCATTACTATTAGTTCTTAGTTGTTAGTTAGTTGGTAGTTTTTGATTTTCTGCTCCAGTCATGCCTAGGACTATTATTTCCTGGTAAAATCCGGCATGTACTAGCAAAACCTGTAAGGGAGTAGCCAAAAAATAAAATACCAGATTTTAGCTTGTAGGGTGGGCAAAAACATTTTGGTTCAAATGAGTCTTATAGATAAGATAACTTTGCCCACCCTACTTTAATTGGTATTTTTTTTACATGCAAGTCCCTAAGTGTATCCATCTTTTCGGTGTATTGCTGATATATCTTGAGATTTGCAACTTTTGTAGCCCTTGGTTCCTAGCGGGGTGAATCCAAAGCTTCCTTTGCTTCTAGGGGTAACTTTGCCTATTCCTAGTTTTTTATGCTTGGCTATGTCCCCAGTAACAAGCGCCTTTGATTGGTTTCAATGGGTTGTGTCTGATGGGGTAACCGTATTTGTTAAGTGCTGCTTTCTGTCTTCCTCCGGGTCCCTTGCAAGTGACTAACAGGGGTTGAGAGGTTCTCAAGACCAAGGTCTCAATATCCCCAACACAAGCGGCATCAATCCAGTGCTGCTTAGGCAGTCCTAGTTTCGTCCGGTTGTATTTGGTTTGCGCTCCCGTTCCTGTGACCACAAGCTTGATTGATCGAAGTACCTTCACTAACTTGTTGCGAGTCGTATTCACCGCTGCTGCATCCGGTAATGGTTGCTTGGCTTTAGTTTTGATTTTCTGAAGTAAATTTGGTTTCTTTTTCAGAAAATCTTCTATAGATTTATTACCTTTCCGTTGATTACATTTTTCACAGGCTAAGCAGAGATTACTTACTCGTTCGCGTAGCGTCGGCTTTGCCGAATTACTTCCCCCTTTAGATTTTGGGTGAATATGTTCAATTTGTAACGGGATGGACTGCTTGCCACAATAGGTGCATTCTCTTCCCCATTTCTCTAGCAAGTACTCTCTAACTTCATAGCCAGCTAGCTCTCCTTGCTGGTACTGAATGCCATTAATTTCAGGGTTTGGCATTTTTTGAGTGTCAAACTTAACTCTTTCGACCCAAATCTCATTGACCGGGCAAAATTTTATCAATCGTTTTACCCAAGTCTGAATAGTCAAAATCCTGTGTTCTAAACTAGGTGGGAGCCAGCCGTCTTTTCGTCTACGGTTAAGGAATCTTGGTTTTCTGTAACGGGTGTGACGATTACGTCTTCCGCGCCTTACAGCCTTTCTAGACTCTAGTTTTTTCTTGATCAATTCTCCTCTGTGCTCTAATTCCATTCCCCAGATCACCTGATTGTTTTGGACTAAGGCAAATCCAGTTGTCTTGCTACCAGGATCAATTTTAATGTGACATGGTAATACCACTGGATTATAGATCGCAGTTTTTAATATGATCGTGAAGGGATACATCCTAAAAACCGCCGCCTTACCTTTGTCTAGTAACCGACGAGCCTTCTTTGGGGAAATCGGGTTTAGTGGTCGTTTGTTTGTGTCAATAACAAGTACGTAATTTTGCATTGTTAAATGCCTCAAAACTGGTAATGTTTTCCTTGACAAGGTTGTAATGGCTTGTTGGGCTAACTACACATTTGCCTTTGTTTTAATAGTTAGCGATAGAGCCGGGAGCTGGAGGTCACTCCCGGGTATCATGACCAAAACAACGTAGGAACAAATCGCACCTTAGTCTGCATCCTAGCTGACAGTTCCCGGAGATTACCGGGAATTGCCTAGGCTTTGGCTAGGAGGTAATAAGTATATCTGTTGGGACTCCGATAACAAATACTCTAGCCGGATTCGTTGGATCATGCCTTTTTCATCCATAATCATTTCTCCTAAATAAGGAGCGTCATTCATTTGAACTCCGGCATCGACCAACTCAGTATCTGGTTTCTTTAAGGTTTCTGTGATTCGTTCTGACATCAAACCGAAGCAGTAATGAGTATTATTCTTAGCAACGTAATTGACCATTATAATCCGCGTGCTTAAGTGGGAGCGGCTGGGAGTACCTTGAATTAAATGGCACAGATCGATGACTGGCACAATTGCACCTCGGTAGTTAAACAAACCAGCCACATAGTCAGGAGCTTGGTGTATTTTTCGGAGGCTGACTCTGGGAATTACCTCCACGACCTGAGAACTATCCAGGGCATAAAGGTCATTTCCTACATAAAAAATCAACATTAACATCGGTTAATTGGTGGGAATTTATATAACGATCTTGCTAAGAGTATTGTTTTTAAGTGATAGGGGATAGTCTTTTCTTCTTTATTTAACATCATTGAGCCTCTAAATTTCTGAGTGCTCAAACCCCTAATTAGCTTTTCTGAACTAGATTATGAAGTAAATGTGAAATAATGGTCAAAATGTGAAAATAATCGGCTATTTATGAAAAAAATATGAAAAAAATGTGAACTAAATGTGAACTAAACCAGCCTAATACTTCCCCATCTACCTTAGTATCGCTCCTAGGTAGAGTGTCTCTACTTGTGTCCAAAATATGATCTAGGCGCAAAGAAAGCATTTGTACTGGGATATGTCCCTCAAATTAGCGAGTTTTTCTACCCATGCTTCCGTTGGACTTGGAGCAAGCAGATTGACCCTAGCCTTCTACACGCAATTACCCTCAGAATTCAAGACCTTCACTCTTAGTTCACGCTTCTAGGGGCTATAACTATTGCGTTGCAATGGTTTCAGGAGTTCGCCATCGTTTGCCCCCTCTTACCTGAAATCCATATCTGTCAAGGGATTTGAGCACTTAAGATTTACTTTATAAATTAGCTCTTACTCACATCTTGCACCATTCTCAATCAGCTTGGTTCATGTAGGGTGGGCAGTGCACCAGACAGATAATGAAGCTTGCAAAGCGCGTTGGTAGGCACTGCCCACCCTAAGATTAATCACTTTATAAATTAGCTCTTAAGTGCTTTAATTATATTAAACTTAACAGCTGATAGCTGATAGCTGATAGCTGATAGCTGATAGCTGATAGCTGACAATTTGATTGACTAATAAATAACTGAATTATGAAGTTGGTTTTTGAATGGCTGAGCAAAGTCTGGAACATCGTCTTAAAGGTGTTTACCACCAAGCTGTTTCAGCTGGGCACCCAAGAGTTGTCTCTGATTATGATAGTCCAACTCATAGTGATGGCTATCGTTACCTTATATATATCTCGTAAACTTCAGGACGTGATTAAGCGTCGGGTGCTAACTCGCTTCGGGTTAGATCGTGGGACTCGCGAAGCATTGTCCTCCCTGATCGGCTATGTTCTAACTGTCTTAGGATTTTTGATTGTTCTGCAAACGGCTGGGATTAACCTCAGTTCCCTGACTGT
>NZ_JAAHHE010000008.1:22882-82347 GCF_010692525.1 Moorena sp. SIO3B2 | reverse complement strand
TACAGAAGCACAAGCTTATCAATTCGCCTCTGTGGAAGTTAAACAACTAGCTTTTAGAATTGATGGAGTATTCCTGCCGACAACTACCACAGCCCAATCACCGATTTATTTTGTAGAAGTCCAATTTCAGAGGGACTCTGAATTTTACTCCCGCTTTTTTACCGAAATTTTCATATACTTAAACAAAAACAAAATCAGCAATGATTGGCGTGGTGTGGTGATTTACCCGAGCCGCAATGTGGATAAAGGAGCAACTCAACAATATCAAGAATTACTGGATTCTCCAAGGGTATCTCGGATTTATCTCGATGAATTAGCCCAGACCTCTGCACCATCGGTGGGTATAGCTACAGTACAGCTAATTGTCACTGAGGAAGATTCTGCGATTGACCGTAGGTCACGCTGCGCGATCTCACTTGCTCAAGACTTGATTCAACGAACCACTGAGGAGATAGACAATGAAAGACAAAAGCGAGAACTTCTACAATTAATAGAGACCATACTGGTGTATAAGTTACCACTACTCAGTCGCACGGAGATAGAAGCGATGTTTAGCTTAAGTGATTTACGGCAAACCAAAGTTTATCAGGAGGCTTTAGCCGAAGGCATACAAGCAGGTAGACTTGAAGGTATACAACAAGGTGAAATTCAAGGCAAATTAAAGTCTATACCTCGGTTGTTAGCGTTGGGGTTAACCGTAGAACAAGTTGCCCAAGCTTTAGAATTAGAGGTTGAACAAGTTAAACAGGTGGTTCAGCAGTCAACGGATCCCTGATACAACAAGCATCCCATAGAAAAATCCCATTCCGTAGGCTAGGTGGGCAAATAATGAGAGTTTGGCAATTTCCTCACCAGTCATCTCCATTTGCCCACCCTACAAGATCTCTATTACTTCCATTCCCGATTCCCGATTCCCGATTACCTATTACCTATTACCTATTACCCATTACCTATTACCTATTACCTATTACCTATTACCTATTACCTATTACCTATTACCTATTACCCATTACCTATTACCCAGAAAAAAGGGCGAAAGGGCAAAGAAGAGTCCACGCCTAGGAACAAACTACCCGGAAACCGAAGTTGTTGTTCCTGTTGTCCGGCGAGCCGTAAACGCGATGGGCACAGCGGCAGAATATCGAAGTGATGATCCAAGAGCCACCGCGCGCCATATAATCATTCATATTATCAACAACACTGGCACTGCCGTCTACTGGGGCATCATCATAGTTGCCATGCCAGGTATCTTCACACCATTCGAATACATTACCCATCATATCATACAATTTCCAGTTATTCGGGATTTTTTGTCCTACTGGATGAGTTTTGGAATCAGAATTACCGTACCAAGCATAGTTTCCCAGTATTGACTGGTCTTCGCCATAGTAATATCTAGTTGTCGTACCTGCTCGACAGGCATATTCCCATTCCGCCTCACTGGGCAAACGGAATTTTCGACCCTGGAGTTGACTCTTAAATTTTACATTGAGTCGGGCACAAAATTCTTGAGCATCATACCATGATACCTGCTCAACGGGTAGGTTATCGCCTTTAAAGTGAGATGGCGTGGAGTTAAGGCTGGTGTCAACTTGCTTGTAACCAGCAACCGCTTGCCACTGCACCTGAGTTACTGGAAATTGTCCCATCCAGAACTCTTTTACATTTACCTGATGCTGGGGTCTTTCGGAATCACTGCTCATATTGTCACTTGTAGGGCTACCCATCAAGAAGCTACCTGCTGGGATGGGTAGCATTTCTAAGAGACCCCCTTCACCTAAATCAAAGATGTCTTTAATTATATGCAACTCTATTAAGGTGCTTTTGATGTAGGTGATGATGGCTTGCTCCGTGGGGACTACTACCAGGGAGGAGTCTCTAGATGGGCTGATGGTTTCACTAAATTGCACTACTTCTACCTCGTTCCCCAGTTTCAGACTCTCAGTGACTTGCAACTTTTTGGTTGTCAACGACTCTTGTAACCCTTCCACTTGGTTGTCTACATAGGTTTTCACTGCCAGTTCTGTGGGGACAGCTTGATTCGAGTTGTCTGCCAAGGTAATATCGCTGGAAAATTCATTAACCGCTTCTCCTAATTGTAGTTTCAGGTCTCCCTTCACTTCCAGTTTAGCGGTGGGAGTCTCTGTCCCAATTCCTACGTTGCCTTTAACATTCAGGGCTTCTGCAATGGTTAGAGGTCCCTGGAAAGTTGTTGCTTTTTTTTCTATGTTTTCGAGAGTCTTCCCCAAACGGTCAATTTCATCCATGGCGGCATTCCAATCTGCCGAAAGGATTAAATCTCCAGGATTTTTGTCTTTTGGTTCAAAACCGTTGGTCATTGTTTTCTAAGTTTTATTAGAGTTATCACTAAAATAAAATTTCCCACACAAGGGTTAACTTAAAATTATTGCTCTTGGTAATTACTGGAAATATCACTCGATTATACATAATTGCGGTTTCTTTGTCTTCGCTATTAAACAAACCCGCTTCAGTTAACCCAACTTCCTGATCGCCAGGTTCCCCAAAATCCAGGTCTACAGACAACATAATTTTACACTTTTTACTTTCACCGTCCCCAGTCTCTATTAAATCTTTACCGATGTCAAAGGTTTTAAGTTCTTTCCGAAACACTTCATTTTAAATCAGTAAACCTTAACTCCAACTTTATGAAATAATCCGAGAAATCGGGAGCATTTTGATTGATAAACATGAAACCTCGGATTGACCGACTTGTGGCAGCAAGTCCCTTTGTTCTGTGTTCTCTATTAGCTGCAACTACGGCATTAGGGCAAATCACCCCAGATAATACCGTCGGTAATGAACGGTCTGTAGTAACGCCCAATGTTGATGTTAACGGGAACCTAGCAGATTTAATTGAAGGTGGGGCGATTAGAGAAAGCAATCTATTCCACAGCTTTCAAGATTTTAATGTGGCCGAGTTTGGACGAGTTTATTTTGCGAATCCAGCAGGAATTGAGAACATCCTCAGTCGGGTAACGGGAGGTAATGTTTCCAATATTTTGGGGACTCTAGGAGTGTTGGGCAATGCTAATTTATTTTTGATCAATCCCAACGGTATTGTCTTTGGTCCCAATAGCATACTGGATATTGGAGGTTCATTTTTTGGGAGTACTGCTGATAGTGTGTTGTTTGAATATGGTACAGTATTCAGTGCAAAAAATCCTAATGATAAACCGTTATTAACTATTAATATTCCCTCTGGGTTGCAATATGGCTCCAATCCCGGAAGTATTACTAATCAGTCTAGTCTTCTTCAAGTGCCCGATGGTCAAACCTTAGGGCTAATTGGTGGTGAGGTTACTATTCCTGGTGGTAATTTAACAGCAACCGATGGACGCATTGAGCTGGGGAGTGTTGGTTCTAATAGTGTAGTGAACTTGACCCCAAAAGATACTAGTTTTGTGTTGGATTATTCAGGAGTTCAAGAGTTTCAGGATATTAGTTTGTCTGAGAGGGCTATAGTCATTACCAGTGGGGAAGGTGGTGGGAGTATCCAGGTGCAAGGGGCTAATGTGACTTTACGCGATCGCTCTTTTGTGTTTACGGATACCGAAGGGAGTGGAAGTGGCGGTGGGATAGTGGTTGAGGCTTCTCAGTTGAGTCTTGAGGGTGGTTCTAGGATAACTACAGATGTATTGGGCTCAGGACAGGGGGGAGATTTGATAGTGAATGCCACTGAATCTGTTCGAGTAATTGGTGTATCGGCTGATGGTATTTCCAGCACTTTGGGAGCCCGAGTTTTTCCAGGAGCAACAGGAAATGCCGGAGAGTTGAAGATTACCACTGGGCAGTTAATGGTCTCTGATGGAGCACAAGTTGCAGCTGGCACTTTTGGTGAAGGGGACGGGGGAAGCTTGAGTGTAGATGCCTCCTCTACTATTGAAATCATTGGAACTTCAGCCGATGGTTTGTTTTCCAGCGGCTTGTTTGTTCAAGCTAATCGAGGCTCAAGAGGAAATGCCGGAAAGTTGAATATTACCACTGGGGAGTTAATGGTCTCTGATGGAGCACAAGTTGCAGCTGGCACTTTGGGTGAAGGGGACGGGGGAAGCTTGATAGTGAATGCCTCCGAAAAGGTTCAAGTGATTGGTACTGATGCCGATGGTCGGTTACCCAGCGGCTTGTTTACTCAAGCTCAAGGAACAGGAAATGCAGGAGAGTTGAAGATTACCACTGGGGAGTTAATGGTCTCTGATGGAGCACAAGTTGCAGCTGGCACTTTTGGTGAAGGGGACGGCGGAAATTTGACTGTGGATGCCTCCGAAAAGATTCAACTTATTGGTACCTCAGCCGATGGTGTGTTTGCCAGCGGCTTGTTTTCTCAAACTATTGGGACAGGAAATGCAGGAGAGTTGAGTATTACCACTGGGGAGTTAATGGTCTCTGATGGAGCAATAGTTTCAGCTAGGACTTTTGGTGAAGGGGATGGGGGAAATTTGACTGTGGATGCCTCCGAAAAGGTTCAAGTGATGGGTACCTCAGCCTCGGGTCGGATTGTCAGCGGCTTGCTTGCTCAAACTTCTGAGACAGGAAATGGGGGAGATGTCAGTATTACCACTGGGGAGTTAATCGTCTCTGATGGAGCACAAGTTTTAGCTAGCCCAATCGGTGAAGGGGACGGGGGAAATTTGACAGTGGATGCCTCCGAAAAGGTTCAAGTGATTGGTACCTCAGCCTCGGGTCGGTTTCCTAGCGCCTTGTCTACTCAAACTCCAGGCACAGGAAAAGCGGGAAATTTGAAGATTACCACTGGGGAGTTAATGGTCTCTGATGGAGCACAAGTTGCAGCTGGCACTTTTGGTGAAGGGGAAGGGGGAGAGTTGATTGTGGATACCTCCTCTACAGTTCAAGTGATTGGCACCTCAGCCTCGGGTCGGATTGTCAGCGGCTTGTTTACTCAAACTGAAGGGACAGGAAAAGCCAGAGATGTGAAGATTACCACTGGGGAGTTAATTGTTTCTGATGGCGCAGCTGTTTCAGCTAGCACTTTTGGTCTTGGGAACGGGGGAAATTTGACAGTGGATGCTTCCTCTACGGTTCAAGTGATTGGTACCTCAGCCTCGGGTGGGTTTGTCAGCGGCTTGTCTACTCAAGGTAATCCCGGAGCAACAGGAAATGCGGGAGATTTGAAGATTACTACTGGGAAGTTAATTGTCTCTGATGGAGCAAGAGTTTCAGCTAGCACTTTTGGTCTTGGGAACGCGGGGAACTTGAGTTTCAATACCTCCTCTACTGTTCAACCCATTGGTAATTTTACCTCAGCCGATGGTCGGTTTAATCGGGGAATCACACCAGATGCAGGAAATTTGTTGGAAATTACCACTGGGCAGTTAATTGTCTCTGATGGACCGGTTAGTGCTAGAAGCTTTGAACAGGAGAATTCAGCAGGGGAGGTAAAGATTAATGCCAACTCTATCTTCCTTAACAACAATGGAATCATCGCAGCAGAAACAGCAGGAGGAGACAAAGGCAATATTACTCTATTTTCCCGTAACATCCGACTCCTCAACGAAAGCAAGATTAGAACTGACGCCCAGAATGTAACTGGGGGCAATATCACCATTGATACTGAAACCTTAGTCGGTCTGGGAAATAGCGACATCACCGCCAATGCTGAATTTGGCCCAGGAGGTAGTGTTGAGATTAATGCCCAAGGCATCTTTGGTTTAGAGTTTCGAGACCGTCTAACTCCAGACAATGACATCACCGCCACCTCCACCCTTGGCTCATCCTTCAACGGTGATGTAATCCTCAACATCTCCCAGGTAGACCCCACCTCAGGCTTAACGGAATTACCAGCAAGCCCCGTAGATGCAGAAGCGATCCTGGCCAATGACCTTTGTGGCTTTGAAAATAATCGGATTGCTGGCGGGAGTTCCTTTATCATTACCGGAAAAGGCGGTTTACCAGCTAGTGCAGAAGATCCGGTGATTAATGCCCACAGAACAGTGAGGTGGCGAACTCGTCCTGGCTTACCCAGCAGCAGCAGGAAACAATCATTACAGCAATTACAGCAGCAACCTTCAGTGATACAGCCTCAACCTCCCGAAGAAAAAAAAGTGATTATCGAAGCCCAAGGCTGGGTCAGAGCAAAGGATGGCACAATTATTCTGACTGCGCAACCGTTTAGGGGGACTCCTGTTGAGCAGATATTGCCCCATCTTGATTGCCATTCGGGAGGAGGGAATCGGGAGGAGGGAATCGGGAGGAGGGAATCGGGAGTCGTCAGCCATCAGCCATCAGCTATCAGCTATCAGCCAAAGGCCAATGGCTGACAGCTGACAGCTGACGGCACCTCAAGTAGCGTGCGCGTAGCGCATATGCTTACCGGGAGTCGGGAGATGAGGAGAATTATCGGGGAAATTATTGTATATTTGGATACATATTTTTAGGGATTTATACCCAATAGTTACCAGAGGGTTTAAGAAAAGTTGCACCTGGCTGACAAGAAACGATCAGCCAGAGTTCAATGCAACTATCAACTCACAAATTTTAATCATAACAAAAACTGAGATCAACACTGATCTCTTTTGGATCTAGGTAAGCTGTTTGAGCTAGTGGTGCGTTACGGGCAGCAACCTAACCCTGGCTACGAGGCGGAAAATGAGCGCTCCCCTAACGCACCACTAGCAACTGAATCTCTTTACTAGCAGATGGGGTGCTCGGTTGCTCGGTTGCTCAGCTGATGGGAAAAATTTGTATTAAGGCTAATTATCCTCAGATGATATAATTTAAGGTTGGGGGTTGTTTGATATCATGTCCGGATAATTAGTGATAAAAAACTTTCTGAGATTAAACCTTACTCCTTTACTTCTGCCTTCTGCCCTCTGCCTTATGCCCTCTGCCTTGCTTTCCCCAAAGTGTAAGTATTCAACGGGAAATTATATCACTTGCTGCCAACCACAGGTTTAAGAGCGCACAGGGTTCGGGCGCAAGGGAAGCGCCCCTAGAATTGATTGGTTTGACGCTCATGATCAGAAGTGATATAGTTTATTCCACTACTCGAATCAATCCACGGTTCAAACCGTCATAAATCTCTTGGACTAGGGTTTGCTCTTCTAGTGAAAGTGATGCCTTGGCTAGTAAAGCTGACATAAAGAGCTGTTGGTCAATGCGGGTAATTTGGCGCATATGAATAATACGCTTAGCTATTTGCTTAACCGGGAATTTGGGGAAGATGACTTGAAAGGATTTCATGGGCTCCACATAATCTCTGTAATTTTAACTATCGACAATTTTGAAGAGATCTTCTGTGAGAGAAAGTCCTACCTAGTAGTGATTCGAGATCAAGATTTGTTGTGATAGGATAGGGCTTAAGCTGTGATCTGAGTTACAACGATGGCAGACTAGTAGCCGATCAGGGTTGACGGTCGTTATATACAGCATCTTTTCTATGAGAAGAGAACGACAGGAGAAGGGAAGCAGCAGATTAGAAAAGGAATAAATACTACTATATTCCAATACTTAGATGCCTGTAACTGTTTAAAGGTTAATAGTTTGGCATCTGAGAGCTTTATAGTTGTGGTTGGCACTGATGGTTGAACCGCCAACGCTGTCATAATTTGTTTACCCAAAACCCGTCCTAATCGTGGTGGTACAGCATTCCCCACCTGTCGAAATCCATGCCATTTGGTCCCGTGGAAGCGAAACCAATCTGGAAATGAGTGCAGTCTAGCGGCCTCTCGCACGGAGATCACCCGTGGGTAATCAGGATGAATGGGGCGAGGAGAGGTGTAGCGACCGTTTTTATAACCAGTACCTGCTCTGAGGGTATGGCAAGGTTTATCCCAGTGTAAGCGTCGTAAGCGACTGGTAGTTTCTACCTCGCCCATGGGTGTGTTTCTAAACCGCTCAATCGAGCCTTCGGTGTGGTGGGTTTGCAGGGAACTGGTCAATAGTTGAGGATGCCACTGGCGGGGATAGGCAAAGTTACCAGGATCGGTGATCAAATCCCGTAACTTTTCTACATAGGGCATGGCTAAAGCTTGGAGCAGGTCTAGCTGTTCTGGTGTTAGTTCAACACAATCGCTTTTCTGGAGTTCAGGAAAATCATCTAAGTTAGGCAAGTCTGCGATCGCATCCTTAACAGTTACCCATTGGTGAGAGGATAGTTCTGAGGAAGGATAAGCCACTGGTGCTTCCCCAAGCCTAGAACCGAGTAAAAACAACCGCCGCCGTTTTTGTGGCACACCAAAATCTGCTGCATTCAAGACCTGTACTGGTTCAGTTATAGTGTACCCAGCTGCTTTAAACTCACTGATTAGCTGCTCGAACAGGTGTTGGTATTTGTTCTGAGCTAAGCCTGGAACATTCTCCATCACAAAGTAGCGTGGTTGGAGTTCTTTGACCAAACGGCAGAACTCAAACACTAAATTATTGCGTACATCATCTACTTGACGCTTACCGATCAACGAGAATCCCTGACAAGGGGGTCCACCAATGACCAGATCAATGACTAGATCAATGGTAGAAACCTGCGATGAAACCTCTGTACAGTGTTGGTTTTGCTCCCTTTCAGTCCCCCACTCCCTCAGGGCTTTCTGAATTTCTTGACCAGACAGGGTAGCAATGTCGGTACATAAAACCTTGGTTTGAGGGGAATTGAAGGCATACACTGCCCCATGAATTGGGTCTTGTTCAACGGCGAGGGCAACATCAAAGCCCGCCTGCTCAATCCCTAGGGAGAAACCACCAGCACCAGCAAATAAATCAACGGCTAACGGTCGATGAGGGAAATTTGCCATGCCGTTTATGGTAGTCTAATGTTTATTGCGCTGCACGCTTCGGAACAGGGAACAGGGAACAGGGAACAGGTAATGACAAACCTTGTCACATAGCGCTGCTCACGAAAATAGGCAAATTAAATGGACACTAGCTTACCTATAATTGTTGATCAGTAGGAAACACTATTGTTTACCATACCTTAGTTAGTACTCTCTTTTACCATTCACATTAATCTAGCTCTCACAGAAGTCGCGAGTAGTAATAGCAATCCGTGTAGGAATTGTGATAATTTTGATGCCATATTCCCTACTCCCTACTCCCTACTCCCTACTCCCTACTCCCTTTGCTAAAGTGCTGATGCCAATTTTAAAATCCTCATTTTTCTGGTTTTTCTGCTTTACGGTAATTTTCCTGCTATCCCAAGATTTCTGGTCTTGGCAGCAAGACATTTCCTTCTCCTTGCTCCATCTTCCCCCCTGGGTATTCTATTTTATTGCCTTACAAATTCTCCTCGCAGTCGCGTTGTTACTATTTGTGGTAAATTTCTGGGAAACTTCGTCTAAGGAAGACCGTTAAAAATATGACACTAGCTTGTAGGGTGGGCAAAAACAGTTTGCTTCTTTTGAGTATTCTAGATTATATTACTTTGCCCACCCTACTTTAATTAGTAGGGTGGGCAAAAACAGTTTGCTTCTTTTGAGTATTCTAGATTATATTACTTTGCCCACCCTACTTTAATTGGTGTGATAGCTGATAGTTGATAGTAGGGTGGGCAAAAACAGTTTGCTTCTTTTGAGTATTCTAGATTATATTACTTTGCCCACCCTACTTTAATTGGTGTGATAGCTGATAGCTTACACTTCGTCTAAGGAAGACCGTTAAAAATATGACACTAGACTCGATTATTCCCTATGTTGTGCTGGCAGGGTATTTATTAGTAACCCTTGTGGTAGGTCTAGTTGGTTATCGCCAACAAAAAAACACTCCTGATGATTATTTTTTAGCTGACCGTAACATGGGAGCAATTCTCCTATTTTTTACCCTAATTGCTACCAATTTCAGCGCCTTCGCTTTTCTAGGATTTTCAGGATCAGGGTATCGCATTGGTCTGAGTTATTACGGAATGATGGGGTTTGGAACTGGCTTAATCGCACTAACCTTTTATTTTATCGGTTATCGAGTCTGGCTTTTAGGCAACAAACACGGCTTAATCACGCCTTCTGAATTGATTGAAGCCCGTTTCCGTAGGACAGGTGTATCCCCTGGGATTAGCAATACCCTCAAATTAATTTTTCTGGCGGTTATGGTAATTTTCACCATTCCCTACTTAACCCTGCAACCGATTGGAGCTGGCTATATTATTGAAACGTTAACCAATGGACAAATTCCCTATTTTACAGGGGCTACCTTTTTGACAGTTGTGATCGTGCTATATGTGTTCATGGGGGGGATGAGAAGCGTTGCCCTAACCGATGTTATCCAAGGGGTTTTAATGTTTACCTTAATGTTAGCGGCATTGGCAGCAATTGCTTCTAGTTTAGGAGGGATTGCTGAAGCTAACCGTACTGTCTACACCCTCAAACCAGAATTGTTTTCTCGACAGGGTATAGATAATTTTTTTACACATCGTAAGTGGTTTAGCTTTATGATTCTCTGGATGCTTAGTGTCCCTATGTTTCCCCAGATGTTCATGCGCTTTTATGCTTCAAAAACTAGTAATTCTCTAAAAGTTTCGGTAGTGATGTATCCCCTGGTAAGCGCTACCATGTTTATTTGTCCGGTGCTAATCGGAATGTGGGGACATATTTCCTTTTCTGACCTGACAGGAAAAGCATCTGATCAAGTGTTTCCGATGATGCTAACAGAACATACACCAATCTGGCTAGCCTCCTTAGTGATGGTGGGAGCATTAGCTGCAATGATGTCAACCTTAGACTCCCAGCTTTTGGCCCTCAGTTCCATGCTAACCAGAGATATTTATTTTGCTTATTTCCGTAAAACCGCTTCCCTCAAAGAACAAACCTTTGTTGGTAGAGTACTGATTGTTTTATTGGCAATTATTGGTTTAATTATCGCCAAAAATCCCCCAGGTACGATTACTGCGATCGCAACCCAAGCCTTTACCGGATTAGCAGTACTGTTTCCGACGGTAATTGCAGTATTGTATAGCAAAACTATTCATCCTCTAACCTGCATTGTATCGATTCTTGTGGGTGAAGCCGCAGTGATTGGCTTTCAGTTGGGGATTATTCCCAAAAGTCTTACCTTCGGTTTTCTGCCAGTTGTCCCTATTGTTGCTCTTTCAGCATTAATTATTGTTGTGGGATCAATCAAGCCGATCCGGAGACTTGATTGATATAAGGGAGTCGGGAGTCGGGAGCGGTGCGACCCGTGGCGAATTTAATTCGCCAACGGAAAGCGCACCGAGGGAGTCGGGAGCAGGGAGCAGGGAGTAGGGAGCAGGGAACAAGGAAAAAATCTTGTGTACCTCATTACTATGATAAATGTGGTCAGTGCTGAGTCTTGAGTAGACGTGCTTGAGAACTTGTATTATATTATAATACAAGTATATGACTTAGTTAAAAGCGTCTTGAAAACCTTGTAGGGGGGAAGCATTTGGGCAATCAATGTAGGCTGACACCCTAGTAAGTCTGTCCAAATACCTCCCCCTTCCCACCAGTAAAGAGACTACAAGGGATGCCAAGGGTGAACAACCGTCAACCAACCTTCAACCTTAAACCTTCAACCTTAAACCTTCAACCTTCAACCTTCAACCTTTAAGCTTCAACTTGCCAACCTTCAACCTGCCAACCTTCAACCGTCAACCGTCAACCTTCAACCTTTAACCTTCAACCTTCAACAAACGTCAACTAGCCGGAGGCTAATATGTCCAAAAAACTCGACCAAATTCTTGTTGTGGATGTTGAAGCCACCTGTTGGCAAGGGAAGCCACCCCCAGGACAAGAAAACGAAATCATTGAAATTGGGATTTGTGTATTGGATGTTGTTTCTGGGAAGCCCCTGGAAAAAGATAGTATTTTGGTAAAACCAGAACGCTCAAGGGTCAGTGAATTCTGTACCAAACTGACTACATTAACCCAGGAGCAAGTTGACCAGGGAATTTCTTTTGTTGAAGCTTGTTCAATGCTACAGGATAAGTATTTATCTGCTCGTCGAGTGTGGGCAAGCTATGGAGATTATGATCGAAATCAATTTCAAAAACAGTGTACATCTCGTTTTTTGAGATATCCCTTCGGTCCGAGACATATCAACATCAAAACCTTGTTTGCGATTAGTCAAGCTTTGCCCCATGAAGTTGGTATGGCACAAGCTTTGGATTTACTCAATCTACCGCTGGAAGGTACTCACCACCGGGGAGGAGATGATGCTTGGAATATTGCTCGGATATTCTCAACCTTACTTTTGCAATTAAGAACTAGACCATGATCTCGACTAGACTTTTTCCAGAAGTCGGGAATCGGGAATCGGGAATCGGGAATCGGGAATCGGGAATCGGGAATCGGGAATAGTGAACAGGGAATAGGGAATAGGGATAATAATTGATGAAAACAGTATAAAAAAAAATGTATCGCGGTCTTTAATAATGTTTATCACCACTATTTTAAACTTACAGGGTTTTTCATAGCTATCAGGTACACAGGATTTTTTTACTATTACCTATTACCTATTACCTATTACCTATTACCTATTACCTATTACCTATTACCTATTACCTATTACCTATTACCTATTACCTGCTCCCTGCTCCCTACTCCCTGCTCCCTAAAACTTAAGAATTTGTACCTCACCCAATTGAAAACTGCTGTATCAATATGAATCCGTCTCGATTAGTAAAAATTAGTAAATATTTGAGTCAGCATCTTCGGCACCAGCCTCAGAGAATTGGAATCACACTCGCTCCTGGTGGCTGGGTTGGTGTTGAGGAACTACTGGCGGCGTCTAAAAAGCATTCCTTTCGGATCAGCCGTGCTGATTTAAATGAAGTAGTTGCCAAAAATGACAAGAAGCGCTTTTCTTTCGACTCCACAGGTACCCGAATTCGTGCCAATCAAGGTCATACGGTTCAAGTCGATTTGCAACTAGAAGTTGTGGTTCCACCAGATGTGCTTTATCACGGTACGGGTCACCGCGCAGTTGAGTCAATTCTGCGCCAGGGTTTGTGTAAAATGTCGCGACACCATGTCCATCTATCGACGGATATGGCAATTGCAAAAAAAGTTGGAGCAAGGCATGGTCGCCCTGTGGTTTTTGCCATTGATGCTGCAGCTATGCACAAAGCTGGTCACAGCTTCTATTGTTCCGATAATGGAATCTGGTTAGTGGATTGGGTCTCACCAGAGTATTTACAGTTTAAAATTAAGTAAAAATGTCATCGACAAGGTGAGAAAAAGCATAAAAGCTGTAGATGATCAACAGGATAGCCATTACCTGCACCATACGGGAATTAGAGGAAGGCATGGTTGTACCCCTTACCCACATGGATACGGCTGCTCCCATGGCAAAGCTAGAACTGAGTACCAGATAGGGCCAGTCACTGGTATATCCCCAGGTGGCTAGTAAAGCCATTGCCAATGAGGTCATCATTAATTCAACGAACTCTGGTGGATTGTACTGGGTTGAAAGCACTAATGTTCGCCACCAAAACTGCCAAAGTCTCATAATTAAAGCAGATAGTTAATGCTCTAGGCTAGCGTTGACTGAAGACTCTGATATTGTAATATAGTTATGCTTATAGTTATGCTGCTGTAAATAGCTTAGAGCTTCTTGAGTTTTAACTTGAGGAAAGTTCAGGTAGAAGCGGCTAACACTTAGAAAGGGTTCCGGTGTTTGTAAGATAACCATGCGATCGCACCACTGTGATAACCAGCGTATTAATCCTCTTGGTGCCACTGGTGTGCAAATCCAAACCTGTGCTGGATTGTGGGCTTTTACTGCTTCGGTTGCTGCTGCTATGGTCATCCCAGTAGCAATGCCATCATCAACCAGCAAGGCTAGGGCACCAGTAGGATTGGTTTTCGGACAACCCGGTTGCAGTTGAGCTAGCTGAGCTTGGGCTTTTTCTTGAGCTTGAGCTAATACTATTTCTCGCCATTGAGGATTTTTGTTTCGCCATCGCCTTTGCCCAGACCACAGTACAACTCCCGACGAAGTCACTGCACCGATTGCTAATTCTGGGTTGCGAGCCGTGGTAATTTTTTTGGCGACTATAATATCTAGGGGACAATCCAGTGCCCGAGCTACTGGTGCTGCTACTGGGATACCCCCCCGAGGTAGTGCGTATACAATAGGCTTTGCATCAATACCTGTAGCGTGCAGCCTGCTCACCAGGGGGATAAGTGCTTGAGCGAGTTGCTCACCGGCATCAGCGCGATCGCTAAACAGCGGGACAGTGTGCATGGCTTCCTCCGGTATGAAGTTGCCTGACTTATATTATAATTACCGATTTTTGTCAAGATTACTGTATCAAAAGAAAGAATTGTAATAATTAGTTGCTCACAATCTCCTGAATCTACTATTAGTAGTAAGGTGCCTTATGCCTGCAAAAATTTCTGTGAGTCCTCATGTCCAACGGAGAACAACTTAGTCTTTTTGACGAGTCAGAGTTAACCCCATCACCGCCCAACAATGTCCAAAGGGAGCTAATCCCCACTGATGCCAAAATCCCTATTCCTGCTGGCACTTACGAAACCATGGAATCATTGACACAACACTGTCAATCTTGCCAACGCTGCGAATTAGGAGCTACCCGCACTCAAGCTGTTATTGGACGTGGCAACCCTAAGGCCCTAATTATGATTATTGGAGAAGGACCGGGTAAACAAGAAGATGAGACCGGTAAGCCCTTTGTAGGCAGAGCAGGGAAACTGTTGGAGAAAATTTTGGCATCTGTGAAAATCGATAGTGAACAAGATGTATATATTTGTAATATGGTCAAGTGCCGACCTCCTGGTAACCGCACCCCTACTCCTGATGAAATTGAGGCGTGCAAACCTTACTTGTTGGAACAAATCCGCCTAGTAGACCCCCAAATTATTCTGTTCACTGGTGCGACAGCGGTAAAAGGCTTAACTGGTAACAAGAAGGGCATTACAAAGATTCGCGGCACCTGGATGGAATGGGAAGGGCATAAGTGGTGTATGCCCATTCTCCATCCTGCTTACCTACTCCGGAATCCGAAACGAGATCCAGGTAGTCCAAAGTGGCTGATGTGGCAAGATATCCAGAAAGTGCGTGCTAAGTTAGACGAGATTCGATCTTAGATGCAATAGATATTAGGGAATAGGGAGTAGGGAGTAGGGAACAGGGAAGAGATAAGAGGGAAGAGATAAGAGGGAGTAGAGATTAGTTAAGTGTTAAGTGTTAAATGCTAATTGTTAATTGACAACTTTCAATGGTAAATTAAAACTTTTTATTCCAATTTTAAATTGACGAACAACCAAGAATGATAAGTAGTCAACCGGATAGGATACAACCTAATTATATAATTTTTAATAGTAATGACGTACAGTCAATTTTATTCCCCCTACTCCCTCGGTGCGCTTGACCCGTAATTAAATTCGCCACGGGTCGCACCGCTCCCTACTCCCTACTCCCTAAAACCTAATAATTTGTAGCTGACCCAATTGAAAACTGCTGTAAAAATGATTATTGATGAAACTTGGTACCAACGACCACCTGGAGTTTCTGACGCTACCTCCGCTGGTGGTATTGTTGCCCGCCGTTGGGAGCAGCAGATATACATTGCTCTTGTTCAAGAAGGCAATAGACTTGAATACGTCTTACCCAAAGGTCATGTAGAACCAGGAGAAACCATTTTAGAGGCGGCAGAGCGCGAAATTGCGGAAGAAGCGGGCTTAAATGACCTGAAATTTATTGCTGAACTGGGAGTTAAGGAACGATTAGACTTTGCCAAACAGTGTTGGAAAAAAACTTACTATTTTCTGTTCATTACTGACCAAATTGACGGCACTCCTACTGATCCAAATCTCAGTTACCAGCTGCGGTGGTTTCCGATAGATGAATTACCAACATTATTCTGGCCAGAACAACAAGAACTGATTCAAACCAATAATAAGCTGATCCAAAAGTCTTTAGGGATTGAATAAGAAATGGGGAATATCAAATTCCCCATCAGTTACTGTTAACTAAAAAGCACAACACTATTGCTAAATCACACCACAAGCCACTCGAGCACCACCCCCTCCCAAGGGTTTGGGAATATCTGAATAATTGTCACCTTGAGCGTGAATGATCAGAGAGTGACCCTTAAGGTCAGCAACCTTTAACCGTGGGGCTACTACTGGAGTCTTAGCAACACCCTGTTTATTAACCACTAGCCTTGGCAAATCACCTAAATGACCATTACCGAATGGTCCTTCATGTTTGCCGGTATTTTCTGGATCATAATGACCACCAGCAGCTAAGCCAGAAACTACTTTACCTTCCTTCTGGCCTGGACCACAGTTGGGCTTTGCATGGACATGGAAGCCATGTTCTCCAGGAGTTAATCCAGACAGATTCGAAGTTAGCTGCAGACCCTTCTCGGTTTGGGTTGCTTTGACAATGCCAATCTCTTCACCAATGCCTTTGGTATCAGTCAAATGCATGGTGACGGTTAGTGGTGTTGACACGGATTGATTGGAACAAGCCGAGATTATAAATATTGCGATCGCAGCTAATAGGCTGATAATTTTCATACTCAACTACACCCCACTTACAGATAGGTCTCCAAGGGTTTGAGAACCTTTTGGATTTCCGTTTCGCTATTCCCTACCGTAACTTTTTTGAGCTTGAGCTGAGTTTTCCATCCTTCTACGGTCAGACAAAGTAGGATGATGATCACTATCGAGCTCAGGGCTCTCAACTGGAGTATACAACAGTGACGCGCTGATTCTAGAGAAAATCAGCTGACAGCGGTCAGCTGACCGCGTAGCTTGCGTGGCACAGGCTTCGACGCTGGGAGGTAGCGCATATGCGCTACCTAAGTATTAATCCCGATCCAGGTTGGATAGTTGAGTGTTCACATGAGCCAGATAGCTAGAATCATGGATGGTTTCTGGGGATAATCTTCCTCTTGCAATAGCACTGGCTACGAGGTCTTTGGCGGTAATTCTCTTGCTTTTTATAGCGCTGATGAAAGCAGCATTACTGGGAATACCTTGGTCAGCAAAGTAGCCTTGATAACCGAGATAGACCAGGTTAAACGGTTGAACTTCGACAATATTGTTACGGCTGGTGGTGGAGTTGGCAGCGATTTCCGATGCTAAGACGGGAGTGGTAGCGGTGGCAATCAACAAAGTGCCTAAACTGCCAAGTACGAGACGTTTCATTTTTGTTCCTCCTAGGGTTGATTCGCTTAATTGGTTAACTGCTTATCTTTAATTACTAGAATGTAGGTCTTAACTTATGTAAGCATTCAGCTATCAGTTAATGTTTACATAAGTATTAATCCCGATCCAGGTTGGATAGTTGAGTGTTTACATGAGCCAGATAGCTAGAATCATTGATAGTTTCTGGGGATAATCTTCCTCTTTCAATAGCACTGGCTACGAGGTCTTTGGCGGTAATTCTCTTGGTTTTTACAGCGCTGATGAAAGCAGCATTACTGGGAATACCTTGGTCAGCAAAGTAGCCTTGATAACCGAGATAGACCAGGTTAAACGGTTGAACTTCGACAATATTGTTACGGCTGGTGGTGGAGTTGGCAGCGATTTCCGATGCTAAGACGGGAGTGGTAGCGGTGGCAATCAACAAAGTGCCTAAACTGCCAAGTACGAGACGTTTCATGTTTGTTCCTCCTAAGGTTGATTCGCTTAATTGGTTAACTGCTTATCTTTAATTACTAGAATGCAGGTCTTAACTGAGGAGGAAGTGACCGTTAACTGAGAATTTGATAAGGTGTTGCTAAGGAAACTGAATTAACCCTGGTTGACTGACAAAACTAATCAACCACGTACTGGTACGAAAGTATTTTGAATTCCAGTCGATACCGTCGTTTATCATGTTGTTTTCGTGAGGCCATCACCGGGTCAGGATCATGAGCAACTCAGGTGCGACCCGTGGCGAATTTAATTCTTAATGGTAAGAGCGCACCTATGTGAAACGAACCCGACGAATCAGTCTCCAGGCATTTTCCCTCGGAGGCTTTGACATCATGTTTATCACTACCCTCGCCTTGACCTACTGGTTTGCCGTAATATCATGTCAGGATAATTACCCTTAATAAAAATTTCCCCCATCTCCCCACACTTCCCACCCTCCCCACACTTCCCACCCTCCCCACCCTCCCCACCCTCCCCACCCTCCCTCATAAGGGTAGGTTTTTTACAAAGACCTCAGGTGTGGGGTGACCGGGTGTGGGGTGACCGGGTGTGGGGGATAAGAAAATGTACTTAATTTGTCGTTAAAAATCATCAAGACAGTGAGATGCACCCACAGGGAATCGGAAAAAAAACCTGTGTACATCATAACTATGATAAACCCTATCAAACACTACTAAATATAGCATTTAAAAATAGATAATCAACCCCAATGTTGATGATTTAGCATAACACAAAAAAATACTGGTATATATTTTATGCTGCTCTTAATTTACCTAACATAATTTTATTTTTCATGAAAAATAAAATTATAGTATAGCAGTCGCCAGAGCAGTTAGGACATGACAAAAGTCTCACACCCTTTGTAAGCGCAAGAGTTTGACTTCTGACTTCTGACTTCTGACTTCTGACTTCTGACTTCTGCTATATTTATAGGTATAATAAATAAATTAGGATAATTTTTAAGGCTATATTACCTACTCCCTATTACCTATTACCTATTACCTGTTACCTTTTTAGATCAATCCTAGTTTCACATATCATGTGAAAACGCTATAGTTTTAAAATTGCTGTCAGTGTGGGATTATAAGATAAGAGCCGAAAGAAATGAATGTTATCTTGCCCCTGAGGCATAATCGATGAGTGCAGAAATTATTTGTGTAGGTACCGAACTACTGCTGGGGGATATTCTCAACAGCAATTCTCAGTTTTTAGCCCAGGAGCTAGCCGCATTGGGGATTCCTCACTACTATCAGACAGTAGTGGGAGATAATATCGGGCGTTTACAGCAAGTATTGGCAATTGCTAGTGAGCGCTCCACTATCCTAATATTTACTGGTGGTCTTGGTCCGACGCCCGATGACTTGACCACGGAAGCGATCGCTAAATTTTTTGGGGCTCCTCTGATTGAAGAACCAGATGTTATAGAGGACATCACTCAGAAGTTTGCCCGGCGGGGACGTCAATTAACTACCAATAACCGCAAGCAAGCCCTAATCCCGGAAGGGGCACAAGTATTACCCAACTTGAATGGAACAGCTCCTGGTATCATCTGGAAACCCCGTGCTGATTTAAGCATTCTCACGTTTCCTGGTGTTCCTAGGGAAATGCATCAGATGTGGCGAGACACGGCTGTTCCCTATCTCAAAAGCCAAGGCTGGGGTAAAGAAATCGTTTATAGCCGGATGTTGCGGTTTTGGGGAATTGGAGAATCGGCTTTGGCTGAGAAAGTTGCTCCCTTTTTTGACCTTACCAACCCCACCGTTGCTCCCTATGCTAGTAAGGGACAAGTTAGGTTAAGAGTTTCTGCCCGTGCGGCTTCAGAAAGTGAAGCGCAACAGCTAATTGAACCAGTAGCCCAAAAATTACAGGAGATTGGGGGAATTAACTATTTCGGTACTGACACCGATACCCTAGCCTCTGTAGTGGGTGAGCTATTAACGGCTGCCTCAGAAACTTTGAGCGTAGCAGAATCCTGTACTGGCGGCGGTATTGGCAGTATGATAACCAGTGTCCCGGGGAGTTCTAATTATTTTCTCGGAGGTATCATTGCTTATGATAACGCTGTGAAAACTGGTGTACTGGGAGTGAATTCCTCAGATTTGAAGGCGATGGGGGCGGTAAGTAAGGTTGTAGCAGAGCAAATGGCAACAGGAGTGCGATCGCTTCTTTCTTCAACCTGGTCACTTAGTATTACAGGCATAGCTGGACCTGGAGGCAATACCGATACCAAGCCTGTGGGTCTAGTTTACATTGGTCTAGCCGGACCAGATGGCATTTTAGAATGCTACAAGTACACCTTGGGTCAACATCGGAGTCGGTCTGACCTACGTCACATCAGCGCCTGCTATGCCCTTGATCGCCTACGGTGCAAATTGCTGAGTCGGTGAACTTGTTAGTTAGCGTTATTTAGCAGGCAGTAGTGCACCCCATCACCCTGTTCAATCTAAATTTCAAGCTAAATCCCTGCACCTGGGGGCCAAGTGGTGAAAATAAACACCACCACAGTAGCGATCGCAAGCATTGCCTGAATCAAATTTCCTACCAATGAACCGACTACAATCCCCAAGCCAGCTTTAAAGGATTGCTTAATTCTATCCTGTAACTTTAACTTCCGTTGATAGAGAAACTCACCTACAAACGCCCCTAACAACGGTCCAAGCAAAATCCCTAGTAACGGTCCGCCGAAGGGCAAGGCGGGTAAAAGACCAAACACCCCCATGAACAAGCCGATTATGGAACCAATTTGTCCCCAATTACTAGCACCAGCTTTTTTGGCTCCCCAGTAAGCGGCTAAAAAATCGACCCCCATACCCAGTAGCAACACAAAGATAGCTACGCCCAATGCCCAGGTGACGCTACTAAAGCCCTCAGCAATACCCCAAATTATGGTGGCAGCTAAAATCAACATGGCACCGGGAATGCCAGGAACAACCGAACCAATAATGCCTACTAGCATCAGCAGAATCAGGAACCAGTACAAAATGATTAACCACATTATTTAAATTCGAAGCGGTACCCACATCTTATAAATGACCAGAGAGAGTATTGGCGACTTTATCAGCAATCCCCTCAATCCACTTTTCATCTTGTTTAGTGTAACTTCGGGGAGCATTGGCTGCCAAAATTAGCGCTCCTTGGTTGCCAATCGGTTGACATATGACACCTTGTGTGTTATCAGGCAAGTAGTCAAATTCAAGTCGCCCTGGATAGAGCTTCAGGTTAACCAGATACACGGCTTTTTGAGTTTCTAGAACCCGCTTGAGAATGGCTCCAGGCTCGACTTGGGGATTTTTGCCCAAGATCCCCCGCCGGAGCAGGACTTTGCCTTGGTATACCACCACAAGCGATCGCGTTACTGTATTAGTCAGTAATAGATGGGATGCCCAGGCTAATTCAGTTTTGACCTGATCTGGCAGCTCTGGAGCGAGGTCGAAACCCTCTTCGCCAATCAGTTTAACGGCATCAGGAGGTTTGGGCTGTACCTGCTGCCACAGTAAACCTGTCAAAATCAATACAGCACAAACAATTACCCCTACAGCATCAGAACGAGCTTGAGAATTGGTGAGCTGGGAGGTTAATAAACGATTGATCAGCAACAGACCCCCTGCCAATCCTCCAACCGCAAATGGCAGCAGCCGCAGTACATCATTTTGGTCGGGTTTAGCCATCACTCACCTGTTGGTTATTAGTTCAGGACTTACGCAGCTGAAACGAAACATCAAGGTGTTATTATTTGTCATCTGGTTCAATGATCCGTTGGAACAAATAACCTGTACCTCGTGCGGTGAGAATTAGCTCAGGATTACTAGGATCATCCTCTAACTTGGCTCGTAACCGGGAGATGTGGACATCTACTACACGGGTATCCACATGGCGTTCAGGGGTATAGCCCCACACTTCCTGCAAAATTTCAGAACGGGAGAATGGTTCTCCGGAACGTCTGACTAATAACTCTAGAAGACTGAACTCCATCCCAGTCAGGCGAATCCGCTCATCCCCTTTGTAGACTTGTCGCTTATTGGTGTCGATTTTGATACTCCCGACATGAATCACCCCAGAACTAGGAATACCAGCAGCCCCCACTTTATCAAACCTGCGCAGTACGGAACGAATACGGGCTTCCAATTCTTTTGGAGAAAAGGGCTTGACCACATAGTCATCTGCTCCTAACTCTAGACCGGTAATCCGGTCAGCTACATCCCCTAAAGCAGTTAGCATAATAATGGGAATGTCTGATTCCTTGCGTAATTCTTGACAGACACCATAGCCGTCTAGCTTTGGCATCATCACATCTAACACCACTAGGTCAGGCTCTGTATCACGAAATGTGTTTAGGGCTTCTTCTCCATCAGCGGCTGTGACTACTTCGTAGCCAATCATGGATAACCTAGTTTCTAATATTCGACGGATACTGGCCTCGTCATCAACAACAAGAATTTTTTCTTTATGAGTTTCCAATGGACGTTATACTCCTGAAATGGTGAAGTAAGATTAATGATTTATTAATTTATCAGTAGTTTATCTCTAAAATGTAACCCTTTACAAAGTTGGTTTTATCGTTGAGAATTATATTTTCCTTGCTGGTGAAGTCTTCCTTGACTTTCATTAATGTTAATTTAATTATTGAGTTTTTTTAAGAGTTTTTAAGACTTTTCAAGTAGGATGCCGAAGCCTAAAACGCTCTATGTGTGTAATGCCTGTGGTGCTGAGTCCTCCCAATGGTTCGGCAAATGTCCTGCCTGTGGTACTTACAATTCCTTGGATGAGGTAGCTCCCCCAACTCCGGTCAAAATCAGTCGCGGGGGTTGGCAATCCAATACTTATTCGGATAACCACGAGCCTAACACTGGACCGGCTCAACCCAGATCATCCCTTACCTTCTCAGAAATTGTTGATACTGTCGAGATCCGCTTCCCCTCAGGCTATGGGGAACTCGACCGAGTGCTCGGAGGTGGCGTTGTGCCTGGGTCTTTAGTATTAATTGGTGGCGATCCAGGCATTGGCAAATCAACCTTAATGCTCCAAGTTGCCAATCAACTTGCCAAGTTACATCGCATTCTATACGTTTGTGCAGAAGAATCAGGACAGCAGGTAAAACTGCGAGCATCTCGCCTGGGTGTGGTATCAGCAGAAACCTCTGATCTCGAATCTAATAACAGTAGGGTCAAAAACGACCCTAAGTCTTCTAAGTCTAAGTCTTCTAAGTCTAAGTCTTCTAAGTCTAAGTCTTCTAAAACCCCTATAGCCGCTCAAGAGTCTGACTCTCAAGAGTCTGACTCTAAAGACGCTGAGCTGTATATTCTACCAGAAACTGATTTAGAGGAAATTCTGCGAGAGTTGGAGTCCCTCAAACCTCAGGTAGCAGTGATTGACAGTATTCAGACTCTTTATTTTCCGGCCTTGACCTCTGCTCCTGGTTCTGTTGCTCAAGTGCGGGAATGTACCTCTGCCCTGATGCAGGTAGCAAAGCGGTCAAACATTACTCTGTTAATTGTGGGTCATGTGACCAAAGAAGGCGCGATCGCAGGACCAAGGGTACTGGAACACTTAGTCGATACTGTATTGTACTTTGAAGGCGATCGCTTTGCTTCCCACCGGCTACTGCGTTCTGTTAAAAACCGCTTTGGGGCTACTCATGAAATCGGTATTTTTGAAATGGTCAGCAACGGTTTGCAGGAAGTCTTGAATCCTTCTGATCTGTTTTTGGGTAACCGAGATGAAATGAGTCCTGGTACTGCTACTGTAGTGGCTTGTGAAGGTACTCGTCCGATTCTGGTAGAGTTGCAAGCCCTGGTAAGTCCTGCTAGTTATGGGGCACCACGCCGCTCAACCACTGGAGTGGATTACAACCGCTTACAACAAATCCTGGCAGTCTTGGAAAAGCGAGTCGGGATTCCTCTATCGAAATTAGATGCTTATGTAGCAACAGCAGGGGGGCTAGGAGTAGAAGAACCGGCAGCTGATTTAGGAATGGCTATTGCGGTAGTAGCCAGTTTTCGCGATCGCGTTGTCGATCCTCGCACGGTTATGATTGGTGAAATCAGCTTAGGGGGGCAAGTGCGACTAGTCTCTCAGATGGAACTCCGACTCAAAGAAGCTGCCAAGTTAGGGTTCAAGCGAGCCATTGTACCCAAAGGTCAAACCTTACCTGATCTCGGTATTGAAATTATTCAAGTATCGAGAGTACTAGATGCCATTATTGCTGCCTTGCCTGGGGGATTACGCCAGGACTTCCCTGAAGATATCGAGGATCAGATCTAAGATCTAAGATCAAGTTCGGTTGAATACCCATCATAACCAGGAGGGTGGGGAGATGGGGAGATGGGGAGATGGGGAGATGGGGAGATTTTTATTAAGGGTAATTATCGGTATATCATATCCTATCTCTTTGATAATGTTCCCGATTCCCGATTCCCAATTCCCGATTCCCGATTCCCGATTCCCGATTCCCGATTCCCGATTCCCGATTCTAAATTCTAAATTCTAACTTCCCGATTCAATCTGCGGCCAGAAACTCCAAATAACTACCGCTCAACTCCTTGACTGCCAACTCATAAAACTGCTTACCATGTTGCGGTGTTGCTAAGGCTGGATTAGACCCCATACGACCATCGGGATAACGGCGACGAAAATCTGCGGCTCCATAAATTGGGTGTCCAGACGCAACGGTTTCTGACAGGGGTGCTCGTTTAATGGCTTCGGGATAGAGATATTGGGTAAGTGCTACCTCAGAAGGAGTAGCATGGGAACCTTCTTGATTCCCATACAACTCCTTAGCTAATTTATAGACAGAACGGCACATAAACCAATTAGCTACCCGACACTGAACCCTTTCCCCATTAGGAATCTGTAAATCGCTCAAGTGGGCGTAACTTTCAGAAAACGCTGCCTTAAGGGTAGCGATATTACCCCCATGACCATTGATAAAGAAAAACTTGGTGAACCCAGCTCTAGTCAAGCAAGTCAGATAATCTTTGATCACCTGAATTAATGTACTCGGTTTCAAACTGATGCTACCGGGAAAAGCCGTGTGGTGTAAGGCCATCCCGACATTAATGGTGGGAGCAACTAGGGCATTGGTTGCTTCAGACACACCTTTTGCGATCGCTTCTGCACATATTGCGTCGGTGCCAATCAACCCCGTTGGTCCATGTTGTTCCGTTGAACCAATGGGCAGAATAATCCCTGGTGATTGCTTTAGGTAAGCTTCAATTTCTTTCCAAGTACTCAAGTGTAACAGCATGGTTAATTTTAGAGGGTTAGTTGTTGTGGGATACTCTTAAACCGTGATTAATCGGGGTAAACCCGGTACCACGGGTCAAGGTGCAATTTATTGTTGCTTGAGTGAGGGGTGGTCAAACAGCAATTGGAGTCAAGCCTACCACCCATCTTGTCTAGAATGAAGAATGAAGAATGAAGAATGAAGAATGAAGAATGAAGAATGAAGAATGAAGAATGAAGAATGAAGAATGAAGAATGAAGAATGAAGAATGAAGAATGAAGAATGAAGAATGAAGAATGAAGAATTAGTTCAGTCTACAGTCTACAGTCTACAGTCTTAATTATTCATTAGACCTTAGACCTTAGACCTTAGACCTTAGACCTTAGACCTTCTTAATTATTGATTCGACCTTCTAAATTCTAAATTCTAAATTCTAAATTCTAAATTCTAAATTCTAAATTCTAAATTCTAAATTCTAAATTCTAAATTCTAAATTCTAAATTCTAAATTCTACATTCTAAATTCTAAATTCTAAATTCTACATTCTTAATTTTGGCTGTTGCCTATCCTTTTAGTCCATCACACCTCCACTATCCCATGACGACGCAATTAGAAAAACCGGAATCGGTAAAGGATGCTGGTCATGTTGAAGAACATGAGCGGCGTTGGCAAGATTACTTCACGTTCAATACCGACCATAAAGTGATTGGGATTCAATACCTGGTCACTTCATTTGTGTTCTATTTCATCGGTGGCGCATTAGCTGGATTAATTCGCACTGAGTTGGCCACACCAGACCCGGATTTATTGAGCCCTTTAACCTACAACCGAGTGTTCACCATGCACGGAACAATTATGTTGTTCCTATGGATTATCCCGGCTGGTGCTGCTTTTGCTAACTATCTGATTCCCTTGATGATTGGGGCAAAGGATATGGCATTCCCCAAGCTGAATGCAGTGGCATTCTGGATGAATGCTGTGGGGGGTTTGCTGTTAATGAGTAGTTTTTTCGTAGGTGCTCCCGAAGCCGGTTGGACCTCTTACCCCCCTTTGAGCTTAATTAGTTCTCAGGTGGGTGAAGAAATTTGGATTTTGAGCATCCTGGTGATCGGGACTTCCTCAGTGCTAGGGGCGCTTAACTTCTTCACTACTATTGTGAAGATGCGCACACCTAGCATGACTATTCATGATATGCCTCTGTTTTGCTGGGCAATGTTAGGAACCTCAATCCTAGTTTTGATTGGTACTCCAGTCCTAGCAGCAGCGTTAATTTTCCTGTCCTTTGATTTAATTGCTGGCACCAATTTCTTTAACCCGGCTGGGGGAGGAGACCCAATTGTTTACCAGCACATGTTTTGGTTTTACTCCCACCCGGCGGTGTACATCATGGTGCTACCGTTCTTTGGGGTAATCTCGGAAATCCTACCGGTACATGCCCGTAAGCCGGTTTTTGGCTATCGTGCGATCGCATACTCCAGTATGTTGATTTGTTTCCTAGGACTAATTGTCTGGGCGCACCATATGTTCACTAGTGGCACTCCTGGTTGGTTGCGGATGTTCTTTATGGCTGCCACCATGCTGATTGCTGTGCCCACAGGGATTAAGGTGTTTAGCTGGGTGGCAACGATTTGGGGCGGAAAAATCAACTTAAATAGTGCCATGCTCTTTGGTATGGGCTTTATCTCGGCATTTTTGATTGGGGGTCTTAGCGGTGTCATGCTCGCTTCCGTTCCCTTTGATGTCCATGTCCATGACACTTATTTCATTGTGGCTCACTTCCACTACGTTCTGTTTGGTGGTAGTGTGCTAGGGTTATTTGGCGCGGTTTATCACTGGTTCCCCAAAATGACCGGGCGAATGGTCAACGAAACCTTAGGACGCATTCACTTTGTGTTGACCTTCATTGGTCTAAACATGACCTTCTTGCCGATGCATGAGCTTGGTCTATTGGGTATGAACCGTAGGGTTGCTATGTATGACCCCCAGTTTCAAAGCCTCAACATGATCTGCACTATTGGCTCCTATCTTCTTGCCGTTTCTACCATACCCTTTGTGATTAATATCATCTGGAGTTTGAACCGTGGTAAGATTGCTGGTCGCAATCCTTGGAGAGCTCTGACATTAGAGTGGCAAACTACCTCTCCTCCTGCCATTGAGAACTTTGACGAGGAACCAATTTTGTGGTCCGGTCCTTACGAATACGGTATCGACAGTTATAGTGTTGACACCGATAAACAGGTCGAGGAGTTGCTGGTTGAAGTTAAAGGAGATGTTGGGTAGGTTAGCAGGTTGAAGGTTGTTCGCGTAGCGTGGCCTTTGGCCAAGGTTGTTCGCGTAGCGTGGCCTTTGGCCAAGGTTGTTCGCGTAGCGTGGCCTTTGGCCAAGGTTGTCTGTCAGAATGTAGAATGTAGAATGTAGAATGTAGAATTAAGAATGTAGAATTCTACATTCTACATTCTTAATTCTTAATTCTTAATTCTTAATTCTTAATTTAACCTCCTAACCTACCCTAATCGAAGCTCAACAGGCACAAATGTCAGCTCAAGATTAATTCAAAGGAATTTATGCAAGGCTCAACGATAGATCCGTCTAAAACTAGCCTCAACTATCATCATGAGGTTGAGGCGGCAGAGGTACATCACGAGGAGCATCCGGATTTTCGGATGTTTGGTTTGGTGGTGTTTCTGGCTGCTGATAGTATGACCTTCTTGGGGATGTTTGCCGCTTTTTTAATTTATAAAGCGACCATGCCAGCTTGGCCTCCAGAGGGTACAGAATTAGAGTTATTGGTGCCAACAATTAACACCATCATCCTGATTACTAGTAGTTTCGTCATGCACCGGGGCCAGAGTGCTATTAAGAAGAATGATGTCTCTGGTTTGCGACTCTGGTTTGGAATCACTGCTCTGATGGGTGCGATGTTCTTAGGAGGACAAGTCTATGAGTACACCCATGTAGACTTTGGTCTGACTACTAACTTATTTACCAGTTCTTTCTTTGCCTTAACTGGTTTCCATGGTCTTCATGTTACTTGCGGACTCGGGTTAATTGTGTTAGTATTATTGAGATCGCTAAATTCAAAGCACTACTCCAGTGAAGAGCATTTTGGTGTAGAAGCCGCAGAACTCTACTGGCACTTCGTTGATGTGGTGTGGATTGTTCTGTTTGTAATCGTGTATTTGATTAATTAGTTTCCGCCACAGTTTGGTTAACAAAGTTTTGATGCACTACCCCCGATTGGGGGTTTTTTTTTGGAGGTTAAGCGGTTGAAGGTTTGAAGGTTTGAAGTTTGAAGGTTGAAGTTTGAAGGTTGAAGGTTGAAGGTTGAAGGTTGAAGGTTGAAGGTTGAAGGTTGAAGGTTGAAGGTTGAACGCGATCGCGTGGCCTTTTGGCCAAGGTTATTTGGTTGTTCGCGTAGCGTGGCCTTTTGGCCAAGGTTGAAGGTTTAAGGTTGAAGGTTGAAGGTTGAAGGTTGAAGGTTTGAGGGTTAAGAAGTAGGGTGTGTTAGGGGCGGACTTGCCCTTATTTTTCGCCTCGTGGCCAGGGTTGGGATAGTCCGCCCCGTAACGCACCAGCTTTGGGCTCCCACTCATTTTTCGCCTGGTCGCGCCTAGTTGGGATAGTCCGTCCGGAAATGAAACGGGCAAGATGCCCGTTCCACCAAGATGCCTGTTTATGGATGGTGGTAGCGCTAATCCCAACAGGACAGGTGAATTTAACCCCTTGGATTCCTTACAATTTTAATCAATCACTTAGAATTTCTATAGTAGGGAAGGATGTCATCTTGTTTAGGAAAATTTCTATATAAAAAAAACATGATAACGGCAAAGGATATAGCTGCTACAATTGCTTTTTGACCTAATAATGGTTCCATGGAAACTCGATAATCGTTTACCGAAACGAAGTCAACGTTTGAGCTACTATAGTACCGTCCAATCATAAAAATTGTAACAATAGTATTGTAAAGACTATGACAAAGGATTGGTACTATTAAGTTGCCAGTCTTAAAGTATAGAACAGACAATATAGTTCCGGCAATGAATAAGGATACAATATCGAATCGCAAATGGCAAATCGCAAATAATAAAGATGAGGTAACTATTCCGGCTTTTATCCCCCATTTCATTGCCCACTTCTGCAAGATTATTCCACGACAAATAAGCTCTTCCAACAACGGAGCAAAAACAATCGCCGAAAAGCTCCAAGATATTAGCCCTATAACATTTGTAAATTCTAATTCATTAATCGAGTTTTCAATAAAATCTGGGTAAATAAATGAAATATAATATGAAATTAAGGAATTAAAGCCCCAAGCAAAAGCATAGTTTAAAAAAACTATTAAAATAATTAATTTCCAATTAATTATTGGCTTTAAACTACCAAAATTCAAAATCCCAAATTTTTCAACATCGAATCCTAGTATTCGGATATATCTAAATAAAAATAATCCTATAAATAAGTATGTAATGGTGACATATAATTCAGGTAATATATCCCAGGTAGCATTTGAAAATAAATCAATAAAATCACTGCCCTTTACCAAGGAAAATAATCCAATAATTAACAATATAATTATAAATATTGTTAAAATTAAAATTGGGAAAGCTATCGAGTAATATAATAAAAATTCAGGAATATTAAGCTTATTAAAGGGGAACTTTATTGAGTCATTACCCAATGACCCTTCTGAATAAAAATTTGTTCTCTTTTCCGGAAAAAGTAATAGGAATGATAATCCCAAAATACTTAATAATCCGAACCATCCCCACTTACTTGCATATCCCTTGTCGTAACTATATAGACGGCATCCTTTGAGAAGAGGTATATATCCATATGCTATTGCTGATATACTTAAAGAAATTAAAAATCTAGGAAATGGTAATGAAAAACCTTCACAAATTAATAAAACTAATACACAAATTAATAACGGAAGAAACTGGAAAGCTAATCCACAAATAATGAGATCGAAAGATTCATTTTTGGAATTGGTATTATTGATTGTCATTGCATAAATAGATAATAGACTGTTATTGTTAACGTGAATTCGACGAACTATACAAAACTGAAAGAAAGACCCTCGACTAGCTGTGAAGCAATTAGATTTCAGCCACCTATGACGAGAATTGTATAGTGAGAGGAGATCACACGCATTTTCCGTGAGGTAGAGATTTTTGCTAATTTTTTCAGCACTATTGGCAAAAATATTAGTATTACTGTAATCTAATTACTCCGATATGAATACTACAACTAGTTTTGTAATTTGCTGCTTCTCAAAGCATTTCATCCCAATGACATAGAGAGGATTGACAAAAACAGAGGGAGTGGGCAAGCTTAAAAGCAGAAACCACTTATATAGCGTTTCTCATAGTAATCAGATACACTAGATTTTTTCGCTACTCCCTACTCCCTATTCCCGATTCCCGACTCCCGACTCCCGACTCCCGATTCCCGATTCCCGACTCCCTATTCCCTTGACTAAATGATTGCCCCTATTGAGAGATTACTCACAACTCCTTGTAACAAACGATTTACTCCTCAAGTTATCTTTTGGTTTAGCCTCAGCCTAACCTTTACCGTAGTGTATAGCTTGCTAGCACTAAGGGAAGCGTTCAGCGGTGAGTATATTGTCCAAGATGATGCACGACAACATATATTTTGGATGATGCGATTTCTTGATCCAGAGCTGTTTCCTAAAGACTTAATTGCTGATTACTTTCAAACGGTTGCTCCAGCTGGGTACACTACAGTCTATCGAATCATAGCAGCATTGGGTGTTAATCCATTGCTATTTAACAAACTCTTACCGGTAGTGTTGAATCTGGTTAGCGCTAGCTATTGCTTTTGGGTATGTCTGGAATTGTTGCCAGTACCAGCAGCAGCCTTTAGTGCTACCTTGTTGCTGTCTCAAGCCTTGGGCATGACTGATACGGTGGTGTCTGGAACACCGAAGGCGTTTGTCTATCCCCTGTTGTTGGGGTTTATGTATTACCTAGTGCGGGGGTCATTGTGGTTTTGTTTGGGTGCGATCGCACTCCAAGGTCTATTCTATCCCCAGTTAGTATTTATTTCTTCCGGTACCTTAGTTTTACGACTATTTGAATGGCGCAATGGTAAGTTAGGCTTATCCCAAGAGCGACGTTGGTTGTGTCTGGCGGGATTGATAGTAGCCTTTTTGGTGATGCTGCCCTATGCCCTGAAAACCAATGAGTTTGGTCCAGTGATTTCTGTAGCTGAAGCGAGACAGTTACCAGAGTTTTTTCCAGGGGGGCGATCGCGTTTTTTTTATGATGATGATCCCGCTAAGTTTTGGTTAAAAGGTAGAAGCGGACTTCGTCTGACTTCGATTCTTACTCCAGCTACTAATGGCGCGGGATTTTTACTGCTGCTCTTGCCCTTATTTCCCAATAAATTTCCGTTAGTGAAGCAGATCAGTAAAGAAATTATCCTTTTGCTCCAGATGGTCATAGCCTCTCTTGGGATGTTTGTTGCTGCTCATGTTTTGCTATTTAAATTGCATCTTCCTAGTCGCTATACTCAACATAGTCTGAGAGTGATCATGGTGCTAAGTGCTGGTATAGTTTTTATCATTCTGATTGATAGCGTAGTTAAATGGGCAAGCCAGCCTAGCCAAAGCGGTTTTTCTGGAATTTTTTCTATACCTAACGTTTTGGCGATAGCAACTACTACGATAATTGCAGCAGCATTACTATTATATCCTAGTTTTGTGGATGATTTTCCCATTACTGCGTATAAAGTCGGGGATACTCCATCGTTGTATAAATATTTTCAACAACAACCGAAAGATAGCTTAATTGCTTCTCTGTCTCCAGAGATGAATAATATCCCCACCTTTGCTCAGCGTTCTGTGTTGGTAGCCAGTGAATATGCTATTCCTTACCACGTCGGATATTATCAGAAATTTCGACAACGAACTCTAGATTTAATTGATGCCCAATATAGTGCTAATCTATCAGTTGTTAAGGAGTTTATTAAAACCTATGATATTGATTTTTGGGTACTAAACCCAATCGAGTTAAGGGCTGATGCTATTCAAGATCGAAAGTGGTTGAATCAGTATCAGCCAGCCGCTAATCATGCTATTGAACAACTTGAACAAGGGATAAAACCTGCTTTGGAACAAGTGATGGCATCCTGTTCGGTGTTTGAAACTAAGGGATTGGTGGTTTTGGAGGCGAAATGTATTGTTGATAGCTAAGCTATCAGCTATCAGCTATCAGCTATCAGCTATCAGCTATCAGCTCGCGAATGGCTGACGGCTGAAAGCTGACGGCACCTCAAGCAGCGTGCGCGTAGCGCATATGCTTACCTTACCTATTTTAAAAAAATCTATATTACTTGATTAAATTACTGCTCCATAAATTTCACTAATAGCTAATCGTTAAAATTGCCAAAAGTAAATTTTTGGTTTGTTAAAAACTGTTAAAAATACCAGAAATAATCTTGACACATTATGATTTATTAGTAATAATAAAAATGTCTGGTATTTCGAGATGATTATCGGACAAAAAGCCGCGCTTCTTGAGACGATCATTCCAACAGCGCGGCTTATTCCCCAAGGACATTGGAGATAATTCCATCATGCCAAAAAAACGCTCAACTGATCATGCTATCTACTATCAGCGATACCTAGACCGCCTGGCACAACTAGCAGGCAATAAACCCACCCGCCCAAAATCCTATCCTCGTCCCCTAACTGACCTAGACCGTATCCTGATCCAAATGTACAGTCACTGGCAACTGGCCATGACACCAAAGGAGTTCATCTCGAAATGGGAGGTCAGTCGAGAAGACATAGCATTAATCTGCTCCCGCTCCATCAGTACAGTTAACAGCTGGTTTGCTGGAACTAAGCGCTATAAGGCTCCTGCTGCTGAGGTTTTACGACATCTTGCTCTGATGGACTTTTTGTTAGAAAATTTCGATGCTATTCCCAGGGAGTTGTTGGAGCGATTATGTGGAAATAATCTTGAAGGTTATTCGCCCTAGGGATAGTGGTAAACAGGTAGACACCGTGGTGCGTTACGGGCAGCAACCTAACCCTGGCTATCGAGAAAATGAGGGCTCGCCCTTCCCTAACGCACCCTACGTAACTGTCGGGGTTTACACATCAATAACCTAAAGACTTCTGTTTACAATAAAACTTACTAGTTTATTTACCTAATGATCATGTCAAATCAAGCTTTAACAGATTATTTCAACTTTCTTGCTCCTACTGATATTCGCCTCAAAGGAACAAGAATTGGTATTGAAACCATATTATATGACTATCTAGACTGTCATAAAACCCCAGAAGAAATTGCTCAAGCTTATACATCATTAACCCTAGAACAAGTCTACGCTACTATCCTCTATTACCTGCAAAATCAAAACGCTGTCAGCGAATATATGAAAAACTGGCTCTTTCATTGTCATACCATGAGGGAGCAGCAACGACTCAATCCGCCTCCTGTTTCCGAGAAACTGCGCCAATTAAGAGCAATAATAAAAGCTAGGCAACAAGGGAATGAGTCTTAACTATCTAATTGATGAAAATGTTAATTCTCTCTATCCGTAAACATTTAGTCATCAGCTATTAGCTAATGCGCTACGCGAACAGCTATCAGCAAGTTGATTACAACGTTCAGATAAACAAGGGAAAAAGCCCTTTAGATTTATTCTCAACCAATCAAAAGCAATTGTTACCAATTCATATCTTATTCTCTACCCCAAGCCAGATTTGGAAAACGCCATAAACCAAAATCCCAACTTGGACAAATTGCTGATAGAAGCTCTTAACCAGATTACTGGGAAAGCTATGGTTGCTGAAGGTAGAGTTTATGGTGGAGGCATGTATAAATTAGAACCGAAGGAACTGGCTAATGTGCCAGCTTTTGAGCTGCAGGGGTTGCTATCACAAGGATCTAAGTAAGAGAGCACTCGGAGAGTTGGTAGTGATAAACATGTAAACGATAATTGCCACAATTCTGATATAATGTCTTACTGTGGCCTAGTTACTAGCAAAAAAGCCCAGGCTAGAGTGTGAGCGGCAACTCGGCTTAGCCTAGGCATCCGTCACGCTGACGTACACCTTCTAGGCATTCCGCGAGCGTACACCTTATCTCGGCTTGAAATAAGCCGAAACTTTTTAATGGTTCAACTACAGTATACCTTAGAAGAAACCTCCAAAACTGAGCATTTGGATGTTAATGTTAGCCAGGTAGTTGGTACATCAACAGCTCCACCAACTACCGATATAACTCCTAGCGGACTACCTATCCCCCTGATCCAAGGTGGAACAGCGGTGGCGGCAGTCATTGCCTTAACCGTGTACTCTAAAACAATTATCGAAGCGATAACTAAGTTAGTTAAAGAAGCAAAGGAGGATTGACCACTCGATAGCCTAAATTGATCAACTTGGATTACCATTGTTAATTCCCTTTAATCCCCAAATAGTCTAAACAACTATCTGGGAAATGGTTTTGGTTACTGACAGTAAGCAATCAGCAATCAGCAATCAGCAATCAGCTTTCAGCTATCAGTTATCAGCAATCAGCTATCAGTTATCAGTTATCAGCAATCAGTCATTGGCCGTAGGCCATACTACTTGAAGTACTTTTGAATAAAATAAGCTGACGGCTGACCGCTGACCGCTGACCCCTGACCCCTGACCCCTGACGGCTGACCGCTGACGTCAAGAAGTCAGGTTTAAGCAGTCCCTTAAAGATCCCACATCACTGGATTATCATCTATATGATCGGTAACCAACCGTCCAATCTGATCAATGTCTTGTAGCTCATCAGCAGATAGCTTAACCTCAACAGCTTGAGCATTTTGAATAACTTGGTCACTATTTCGGAATCCTGCGATCGCATTCGTTTGTGGCTGAGACATCAACCATGCCAGAGACAACTGAGCCAGGGTACACTGATGACGCTCTGCAATTGGTCGTAGCTGAGCTAATGCTTGCTGTGCTCGTTGATAGTTATCACCGTTGAACAACTTATTTTTGCTGCGATGATCCCCTTCCTGAAACTTGTGCTCTGGACCAAACTTGCCAGTTAATAATCCCTGAGCTAAGGAAGAATAGGCAATAATCGAGATATTGTGCTCTACACAATAAGGCATAGCATCTTGCTCCACCTGACGCCAAAACAGAGAGTAGGGAGGCTGCAAGCTATCAATTCGTCCGTACTGAGAAGCTTCTGCTAACTGGCTGCGGGAAAAATTGGAGACTCCAATTGCCCGAATTTTGCCTTGCTCTTTCAACCTATTGAGAGCGCTCATGGTTTCCTCAATTGGCACTACCTCACTTTGAAAGGTGCCAGAAGGCCAGTGAATCTGGTAGAGGTCGATATAATCTGTCTTCAGGTTTTTTAAGGAACCCTCACAAGCCTCGATCACCTGGTCATATTTAAGATGATTTGGAAACACTTTGGTAGCATATACCACTTGGTCTCGTACTTCTGCTAGAGCCTGACCAACAATTTGTTCCGAGTGACCCTGCCCGTAAATTTCTGCAGTATCAACCGTAGTTATCCCCGCCTCAAATCCTGCTCGCAGCCCTTTTATGGTCTCAGCATCTTCAATGCCTACCCACCTAGATTTACCGGCCTGCCAAGTGCCCATGATAATCGGGGTAATTTTTACCTCCGAAGTGCCTAAGGCTTTGGTTTCCATCCTTAACTCCTCTAACTTTTTCGGCCTTACTTAATAATGGAATGATTTTAAGAGTTTTCTGGAATGGGCATCAGGCGTGGAATGGGCATCAGGCGTGGAATGGGCATCTTGCTGTGGAATGGGCATCAGGCGTGGAACAGGCATCTTGCCTGTTTCCTGCTTAGGGCAGGCAGGATGCCTACCCCACTCTTATTCATTCAAAAATTCAGCAAGGAGACTTTTAGCTGTTTCCGGATTGACTTTCAATACTGCCAAACTGCTCATTCTCCAAAATAGCAATATCCTTGATCGAGTTTTCCAGCCATTCCTGAATAGGTGGCTCCCATCCGGATTTAACCGTTTTCTTTATAAAACATTGTAAAGTCAGGAATCTGGTTTAATATATTCCCGGGTCAAAAAAAAATTAAGCAAAAGCATGAACATAGTTTTAATACTTGTCACCTGTCCTGATAATGCTGTTGCCCATAATCTGTCTCATCAGCTTCTGGAGCGTAGAGAGGCAGCATGTGTGAACATTATTCCCGGGATATCTTCAGTTTATTGGTGGGAGGGTGAGGTTGAGTCTGATTCTGAAGTGCTGCTACTCATCAAAACAACTACGGAGCTGATCTCTAAAGCAGAGCAGACTGTAACTAATTATCATCCCTACGATACCCCTGAATTTGTGGTACTAAGTACACAGCATGTCAACGAACAGTATGCAGCTTGGGTGATTAATAATGTCGCTACTCAAGCATAACTGGCGATAGTTGAGCAGGAGATGGTACTGAATCAGAGTTTTGGGACAAATTAGCTTGATTGTGTACTAGGTTTATATACAAAGAGAGCACAAAGCAAGTTTGTTAGTTTTAAGCGTACGCTAAATCAAAAATTGCCAATAACCCATTAGACCGCGAAAGACTTTTGCAAAAGGTCTAATGTTTCGCCAGGGCTATCAATTGTGGGGGCAAAATTGGGCATGGCTATGGGAGCTCAATCATAGCCACAATAAGCAACGCCTCAATTTGAATTATACAAGCAGACCCCACATACTCCAAGCAAACACAGACTGGTAATACCAACCATGGAAATATTTACCTATGAACTCCCAACAGAGTTTATCGCCCAACGTCCGATTCAACCGCCTGAAGCGGCAAAGCTTCTGATTACCTCTCCAGATGCAGAGATAGAGGAAACAACCTTCGCTTCTCTCCCTCAACATCTTGGCTCTCGTGATCTCTTGGTGTTTAACGATACGGCTCCCAACATTCGACAGGGATCGGGGGACTACCAAGACAAGATCGATGATCAGACAATCTTTGCAAATAAAGCTGGTTCTGTTGCAGTGCCGACGGCAAGTTTGCACTTTACACCCGAACTTATTAGTCAACTACGTGCTAGTGGGAAGCAGGTGGAGTTTGTGACGCTACAGGTCGGGAGTTCCAGCTCTCTTTGCATTGAATCTAGGCAAAAACCTTCCTCTGAACAGTTCGAGGTCTCCCAAGAAACGTTAAACCGTTTACATAGATGGAAAGAGGCGGGTGGGCGTGTCATTGCTGTTGGAACAACGGTTGTTCGGGCTCTTGAAAGCGCTGTTCGTGGTATGAGTGGCCAAACAAATCTTTTTATTACCCCCGGTTTCCGGTTTGAGCTCGTTGGGGGTGTCATTACCAATTTTCACGAACCACAGACGACTCATCTGCTGCTTGTTGAAGCATTCCTTGGACGAAAGCGACTTGAAGAAGTGTATCAATATGCTCTTCAACACCGTTTTCGGTTTTTAAGCTACGGTGATGGAATGTTGATTACTATCTGAGCCACCCTTCAGGGCTGAGCACTGAGCACTGACCGCTGAGTGCTTACTTTTCACCTGCTCCCATCTGATTCTCCTGCTAACTCTCTAATTTCCTCCCGATCAAGTCCAGTGATATTAGCAACTTGTTCAATATCCATCCCTGATTTCAACAGATTGACTACAATTTGTTTCACTTGTTGCTGGGCTTGTTCTTTTGCTTCCCGTTCCTGTTCTGTATCCGTCAGAAGCCAATTTCCGGAACCATCACACCAGCGCAACCAATTACGAGTTATCCCCGCATACTCTCCCCACCACAATCCCACACCTATGTCTAGTTCTGGAATCCAAATCTGGGGTGGATCAGCTAAAATCCCTTGCTCTTGGTAACCAGCTCCGATTAATTTGAAAAACCGAATTTGGTTGGTATAGCGACTAAACACGAGATAATAAGGTACCCGTAATCGTTGCTGATAGACTTCCCACTTTGAAGGAATAGTTTGATGGGTAGGCTCACTGCTACTATTACTAGTTTTATTACTATCGTGTAGTTGAATCTTATCACTATTTCCAGCAACTCTTCTAGATGCTTCAGATTCTTGCTCTAGATTATCCCCTAAATCATCTTTTGCAGTTGTGGGTGACAGCAATTCTACAATTACAAAGGGATTAACTCCTTCTTGCCAAATTACATAGCTAGATCTAATATCAGTGCCCTCGTATAAACGGGGAACTCCCACTACTAAAAACCAATCTGGACGTTTATACCATTGAGGATGGCGCACATCATAGTAAAGATTTAAATCTGTACCAATAAATACTTCCTCAGAAGGGTAATACTGACAACGAAAGGTGCGACTTAATAATTCGGGTTGTAAATCGTGAAATTCGTCTGGCAAACCAGGTTCCTCCGGATTCTCACTCGGCAGATCATACATGGTAGGTAGGGTTTCTTTAGGAGAAGCAGGAGCTTCACTTTGGGGAATCCAGTTTTTAGTCATTTTTTTAGGGAATCGGGAATCGGGAATCGGGAATCGGGAATCGGGAATCGGGAATCGGGAACAGGAAATCGGGAATCGGTAATAGTAGGAAATACAGATTATTTTGGTTATTATAATTCAATTGAAATACATTGTTTTTTTTGAGTTTTTTTTAATGGCTAATATTATAGCGTTTATTATTATGATCAGGTACATTCAATTTTATTACCCCTGCTCCCTGCTCCCTGGTCCCTGCTCCCTAAAACCCAAGACTTTGCTCCTTACCTAATTGATATCTCCTATATGTTGTTTTCTAACCCAAGCCCTAAACGCCCGTAATGTTGCTGTTTCGCCATCAACTAAACTTTGGTTAATAAACCTAGGTATAGCATTCAAAGGCATCCAAGGGAAGGTTGGACTCTGATTTACTTGATTATAAATTAAAATCGGTTGTTGTAGCACAAAAACTTCTAAGTTTTGTCCATTATAACGCCACAATTCAGGGACACCAAGCGCTGCATAAATAGGACGCTTATCTAAAGAACCACTGGTTATATCGATTTCTAATACTAAATCAGGCGGTGGGTCATGATCTAAATTAATAGTTTGCTTATGTCTTACCAATGGCTCATTTTGGAGATAGTAACAGGAGTCAGGTTCTGCCCCTTTTAATCGTGTTTCTCGCTTAAGAGTCAAGGAGCCAAAGGTTTTGATAGTTAGATTTAACTCATCAGCGATCGCACCAATCAAGCGTTCAATAAAGCGGTTATTATTTTCATGGGGGCCTAAGGGAGTCATAATTTCTAATGTTCCGTCATCGTAAGCCAAGCGAGTGGAGCGGTCTTCTCCTAATTCTGTGAGTAATTGTTCAAATATCTGCCAACTGACATTTTTGCAAATTACCCGGTGTTCAGCCAGTTCATAATTTCCTGTGATCATGGTATAGGATTACCTCTTTAGGATTACTTTTATTGATAGCAGTGCTCAATTGGTTGAGTAACTTTTGTACTGGTCTTTAGGGAGTCGGGAGTCGGGAGCGGTGCGACCCGTGATGGCGAGGGATTGCTCGCCATCACGGAAAGCGCACCGAGGGAGTCGGGAATCGGGAGTAGTAGCAAAGGTATCAGAGTTTTTTTGAGTTATTCTAAATCAATTTTAATACATATTACTAAAAATAACTATAGTAGTTTATATTTTAAAATAGTTACTTTATTTTTAATTGATAGGGTTACTTTTTGAATGTTACTCTATAAGAGTAGAGCGTTTATTATTCTGATCAGGTACAGTCAACTTTCTTCCCCCTGCTCCGAACGCGTAGCGTGGCCTACGGCCTCAGTCCCTGCTCCGAAGTCCCTATTCGAGGTTTATTTTAAGCACCTCAAGTAGCGTGAGCTTTTAGCTCACGGCTGACCGCTGAATGCTTGCTTTTTGACAAATGATTTAAGATTGCCATAGAAGCTGAAGGAAATGCGATCGCTATGATTGAAGAACAACCAATTACCGAAAGAACACTAGTACTAGAACCAGGTACATTGTGGCCGAAACTGAAAGCACAAACCCAACACGCTCTTGAATGTAAAGCACTCCACTCCATAGCGACAGAATACGAATTCGTAGAACAGGAGGGTATTCGCTTCCTGGTGCGGATTTTGTCTAATCTGGTATGGAAAGACAAAGCCAAGAAGAAGCAAGACGAAAAAACAGCTACTTCATCGAAGGATTTCAACCCTTTTCTTCCCTACGAACAAGATTTATTTGTAGCAGACCTTTCCGACACCCACCTGTGTCTGTTGAACAAATACAACGTAGTTGACCATCACCTGCTGATCATCACCCGTGCCTTCGAGGAGCAAGATACTTGGCTGACCTTGCAGGATTTTGCAGCTATGTGGGCATGTCTTGGGGAAATTGATGGCTTGGCTTTCTATAATGCTGGAAAGATTGGTGGTGCGAGTCAACGACACAAGCACTTGCAACTAGTTCCTCTGCCCCTAGCTCCTGAAGGAGTTAACATCCCGATCGAAAATGCGATCGCATCAGCTAACTTTCAGGACTCTGTTGGCACCATCCCAACCCTGCCCTTCATCCATGCTATTGCTGAGCTTGACCCTAGTTGGGTAAACTCTCCGTGGGATGCCGCTCAAGCCACCCTTGATTTGTACCATAGATTACTGAGTGCAGTGGGGTTGCCATGGAATAATGCCAATGGTAACAAGCAATCTGGTGCCTACAATCTCCTCGCCACAAGGCAATGGATGTTGCTTTTACCCCGTTCTCAACCAGATTTCCAGTCAATTGGGGTCAATTCCCTCGGATTTGCCGGAGCTCTCCTAGTCCGAAACCAAGAGCAAATGAAACGTCTGAAAGACCAAGGTCCAATGACAATTTTGAGAAACGTTGCTGTTACTTGGTAATTAAGGAAAGGGAACAGCGGATCTGGGAGTAGGGAGTAGGGAGTCGGGGTAAGAAACTTGAATGTACCTCATTAGGATAAAAAAAGCTATAATTGCCAATTTTAAGGTATTTCTTTTCAAGTATCCTTTTTATATTTTAGATTAGCGTTTATCGGAGTTATGAGGTACAGTATTCTTTGATGCTAATTCCCTTAAAACCATCTTTACTATAGCATTTATAAATAGCTCATTAACAATCTTGATGATTGATCATAACATCAAAAACTCTTTGGATCTCTTTCCTATTTCTCCCTGCTCCGAAGTCCCTACTCCCTACTCCCTACTCCCTACTCCCTACTCCCTACTCCCTACTCCCTACTACCTACTCCCTACTCCCTACTACCTACTCCCTACTCCCTACTCCCTGTTCCCTATTCCCTGTTCCCTTTGCTATAGTTTCAATTATCCCCTAATTATCGTAGTTAGCATGATCAAGAAAATTACTCTTGATTCTATCTGGTTTAGAAATTTACTGATCATCGTAATCGTACTGGGAGTAGTCTTTAGATTTTACAACCTAGACCGTAAAGTTTACTGGTACGACGAGACTATGACCTCCCTTCGAATTTCTGGTCACACTCGAACCGAACTAGTAGAAACAATTTTCGATGGTCAGATTATCAGCGTAGAAAATTTGTTAAAATACTACCAATTTCCTAATCATAAAAAAGATATCAATGACACCATTAATTCCCTAGCAGGTAATCCAGAACATTCGCCCCTTTACTACCTAATGGCGAGGTTATGGTTACAAACCTTTGGCAATTCCGTAGTAACTATTAGACTGCTATCAGTAATAATTAGCTTATTAGCATTGCCCTGTGCTTACTGGCTGTGTTTAGAACTATTTGGTTCAAAATTAATCGGGTGGGTAGCTGTTGCCATAATTGCTATTTCTCCCTTTCATGTTTTGTATGCCCAAGAAGCCCGAGAATATAGTTTATGGACCGTTACTATTTTGCTTTCTAGTGCAGTCCTATTATGGGCAATGAATTATTCTAGAATAAAGCAATTTATTAAAAAACCTTATCGATGGATTATCTATAGCTTTACTGTTGCCTTAGCACTTTATACTCACCCTTTCTCTGCCTTGATCTTAATTGGACAGGGCTTGTATGTATTAATTACCGAAGGTGGTCGCTGGACTAAGGGAGTAACTAGCTATTTACTAGCCTCCTTAGGAGGAATAGTACTATTCTCACCTTGGCTAATCATTGTTATCACTAATTTCTCCAAATTTATCGCTAATACTGACTCAGTTAATCATAGTCGTTCAGGCTTCTTACCTCTATTTTGGACCTTAAACCTCAGTCGGATTTTCTTTGATGTTAACCAAGGCATCCATCCTTTGAGTCCCCTCCACTATCTCAGTTTATTTTTAGCAGGATACGCCCTCTACTATCTTTGTCGTAACGCTCCTCAGCATGCTTGGGTATTTATTATTACCTTAATTGGAGTGACAGGAATTGCTCTAATCGGTCCAGATGTGCTCTTAGGTGGTCGCCGTTCTAGCATTACTCGCTATGCTATTCCCTGTTATCTAGGCATTCAGTTAGCTATTGCTTATTTCCTGACAACCCAAGCTAAAAACTCAGGAAAACTTACCAAAGATAAGGGAAAAAAGGGATTGCCCACCATGGGCATGATGAATGGAAATTTAGCAAATACCGAAGATAGACAAGATGGGCAAGTAAGGGGTGACCATGACATGGTGCCCATGGAAAAAACCCGAAAAAATCCTAAAACTTGGAAGTCTATAGCAATTGCTCTGGCATTTAGCGGCATACTCTCCTGTATCGTCAGCTCTCAACTGCCAGTTTGGTGGCACAAGAGCTATGCAAAGAGTCGCAATAATCCCCCCGTAGCCGCTTGGATTAATCAAATCCCACAACCACTCTTGATCAGTAATGAAATTCCCGGTAGGGTTCTATCTCTGTGTCATCTACTTCGTCCGGATGTACAGCTGATGTTATTGGATAAATCCAATAGCTCTACCAACATACCGGAGATTCCGGAGGGTTTCAAAAATGTTTTACTTTATCGACCGTCAGAGGAATTGCGTCAGGGAATTGAAACCACCCATAACTATAGGGTTAAACCTACGGATCAATCTTGGCTCTGGAAACTATCAAGATAGGGAGCTTCGTCAGAGAAAAAAAGTAGTAGTCTTATCTGCCTGATCCCGAGTTGCATTCACACCATTGAGACATAGCACCTTCTTCCATCTCCTCCCCCTTTGCCCCTTCTTCCTAATCATGATTGGGAATGGTGATATCCTCTTGAAACGCACTTGGTATTAGGCACCTATAACTGATACCCCTACTCCCTGTATTTCCCTGATAAATTAAGATGACGATGCCCCCATATTCCCTCGGAACTCCAGTTGTAAGGTGCAAACCAATCAAGATGAGTAACTCTCCCAATCCTGGTAATCTACCAGAGCCTACTCCGGAAAATACTCCAGAACCTACGGTAAGTAGAGGGTTTTGGCAGAGGCTGCTACGTCCGGTCTTCATGCTTATGGTCATGATTCTAGTTTCTGGGATAGGGGGCGGAAGCCTTTTTGCTTGGTATTTCATCCAGAAGCAATTAGCACCAACGGTAGAGAAAAATTTATCTAGCTTTCTTAACCGGAAAGTCAATGTCGGACCAGTGGAGGGCTTTTCCCTAAATGGTGTAAGGTTTGGTTCTTCGCAAATACCAGCTACCCCTACGGATCCCGATCATCTTTTTACCGAGGCAGTGAAGGTAAGCTATAACCCCGTTAAACTGCTGTTTACCAGAACTCTAGAACTGGATGTAACCCTAGTTGAACCTAATATATATGTTGAACAGGACAAAGATTTAAACTGGGTGTCTACAGCATTTACACAAACTGCCCAAGATTCTGCGTTTAAGGTAGACCCAAAGGTGGTGCGGTGGCGGGATGCGGATGTGGTGGTGGTGCCAAGATCTGAAGTGGGAATCAAACAACCACCGATGAGATTTACTGAGGTTAGGGGGAAAAGTAAATTTATCGACGGAGGTGAGCTGATTCGCTTTGATGTAAATAGTCAGCCGTTAAGTGGGGGAAATTTAAAGGTTAAGGGAGATTACCGCCTCTCTCAAGAAGAAACTGACTTGCACCTTGATGTCGATAACGTGAGTGCGGCAGAGGTTAGTAAAGTACTTCTGATTCCCCTGAAGCTTCAAGGGGGTAAACTGGGTGGCAACCTGAGAATACAACGGAATAATGCTGAACAGCCTTGGCAGTATTGGGGTACGATCAACTTTTCCGACACCATCGCCCGCTTAGAACCCTTGCCCCAACTGTTCACTGAAAGCAACGGTAAGCTGAGCTTTCGAGGAAGTCAGATTTGGCTCAATAACATAACTACCAGATTCGGTCAAGTACCTGCCCAAATTGGGGGAATGCTGGATATTGAGTCAGGCTACAAGCTCAGAGTAAAAAGCGAACCGGTTGAGATACAGCAGTATGCACAGACGTTTGGGATCAAAGAGCTACCAGTAAAAACTTTAGGTAAAGCACAGGCTACGTTTCAGGTCACTGGAGCTATCGACAACCCGATTGTGATTGGAGAGGCGTTTACCACCACTCCCGCCACCCTTGACCAGGTGAAATTCAGCTCTATTACTGCTGACTTTAGCGTTATTAATACTGAGCTGGCCATTAGAAACTTGCAGGCAAAACCAACAGTGGGTGGCTTAGTCACAGGCAAGGGGGATATCAAATTTATGGATCAGGGGGGGGCAGTATTTGATCTTAAAGCTGTGAATGTGCCTGCGAATGCGATCGCAAAACAGTATGGATTTAATCTACCCATTCCTCTGGGTCGAGTTTATGGCAGAACCCAGATCTTTTCTCCCCTTGACAAGCCCGAGAATTTTCGTGCCACTGGTTATGCTAATCTGCCCATGGGTGATGGTGTTCTCAGAGCTACTAATGTTCAAGTGGGGGGTGGGCGCTGGCAGGGGTTAGTAGAAGCTAAGAATATTTCCGTGGCACCAATCATCAAAACTTTGCCTGCACCATCTCTACCGCCACAATTCTCTGGACCGTTCAATGGTCAATTTAATTTATCCGGTCGTCTTGATTCTTTCCAACCAGAAACCCTCCGTGCTAGCGGTTACGGCAGCGTAACGGTTGATGCTGGTACCTTGCGTGCTACCAAGGTAAAACTGATCAATGGTGGTTTTTCTACCCTAGTCCAAGCCTCTGATATTCCTCTAGAAGCCTTAGCACCAGTACCTTCTGAATTTAAAGGTCCCATCTCAGGGGAGTTGACTATCTCAGGGAATGTTTTGTCTTTGAGTCCTAGCACGATTACCGCTAATGGGTCTGGTAGTTTAGACCTAGCAGCAGGGACTATTAAAGCCGATGCGATCGCGATCGCTAAAGGCAAGTTCCAAGCTCAAGTAGTCGCATCCAATCTCAAGTTAGGTCGTCTCGCCCCCATACCCCCCCAATTCAACGGTCCAGCTTCCGGGGAGTTTACCATCTCAGGAAATGTGGATTCGGTCAGTCCTAGTACGATTACCGCTAGTGGGTCTGGTAGTTTAGATGTAGCAGGAGGAACCATTAAAGCTGATGCTGTCGATATCGCTAATGGCAACTTCCAAGCTCAAGTAGTAGCATCCAATCTCCAGTTAGGTCGTCTCGGACCAATACCTCCGCAATTCAACGGTCCAGCCTCCGGGGAGTTTACCATCTCAGGGAATGTGGATTCGGTAAGTCCTAGCACCATTACCGCTAGTGGGTCTGGTAGTTTAGATGTAGCAGGAGGAACCATTAAAGCTGATGCAGTAGATATCGCTAAAGGTAACTTCAAAGCTCAAGTCGTAGCATCCAATGTCAAGTTAGGTCGTCTCGGACCAATACCATCCCAATTCGACGGTCCAGCGTCCGGGGAGTTTACCATCTCAGGGAATCTAGATTCGGTAAGTCCTAGCACCATTACTGCTAGTGGGTCTGGTACTTTAGATGTGGAAGGGGGTAGAATTCAGGCTTCTCAAATCGATATTGCCAATGGTAACTTCCAGGCCAAGGTACAAACCTCTAACCTCGACTTGGGTGCTCTTGCTCCGGTCCCGCCCCAATTCAATGGCCCTGTTTCCGGGAATGTCACTGTCTCTGGTAATCTAAATAATTTAACCATTGACGCCATTCAGGGCAAAGGGTCTGGACAACTGAATGTTGCTGGTGGTCAATTACTAGGAACAGCTGAGTTTAGCAATGGTAAATTTCAGGGGGTTTTCCAGCCTACTAATCTCCAGTTGTGGGAGATTAATCCCGATTTACGAGGACGTCTCAATGGCAGTGTCAATATTTCTGCTCCGTTGCTATTGACACCAGATAAAGCTCTATCAGCAATCCAAGCTAAGGGTAAGCTTAATTTTAGTAAAGGCATTTCTGTACTTGAGCGTTCCCTAGCCACATCCTTTGACTGGAATGGTCAAAGGCTAGAGATTAAAGAAGCCACAGCCGAGGGATTCAATGCTAATGGTTTTGTCAATCTAAACCCAGGCAGTCAGGGTTTACAAGCAATTAAGACCTTTGATTTCCAGGTACAAGCAGAGAATTTGAATTTGCAACGATTACCGGCTGACCTGCCTTATGCGTTAAATTTAGGAGGCTTAGTCGGTTTTAACGGTCGGATTGCCGGTACTCCTCAAGCTCCGACAATTAACGGTGACTTAAGACTGCGGTACTTTTTTGCTGGTCCTCTGGAGTTTGAATCCCTACTGACAGGTCGAGTAAGTATAGCACCAAAGTCAGGGGTAAATCTCCAGCTAGCAGGGAATCAAGAAAAACTGGAGGTTGTGCTAGACCCCAATTACCAACCCGTATCCTTTTTGGTGCAGTATCAGGACAAGACCGCTAGTGGGATTCGGTCAGGGGATGAGCTACAAATGACCGTGGAGAATCTTCCGATCAATACCATTAAGAGTCTGGCTTTGAGTAGTGGTATGGTAGACGGTCAAAACCTCGAACCATGGTTAAGCAAACCCTTGGCGGGAGACATCTGTGGGAACATGGCTCTGAACCTCAAGACTTTTGGGTCATCCGGTGAAATTGAGATCGCAAATCCCATCTTTGACAACCTCAGAGGTAAGCTGTTACAAGGCTTTTTCCAATACCAGCAAGGAAAGATTACTCTAACCGATGGCTTGTTTCAAAAAGGTGATAGTCAATACTTATTTGCTCTCAACCTCACCCCAACCCCCAACGGACCAGAATTTAACGGGGAACTCCAGGCTAAGCTCGGAGAAATCCAGGATGTTCTAACTACCCTACAACTATTTGAGATCACTGACCTAGGTCGAGGCTTCCAAACCCCCGTCTACGGCACAGCCGCTGATCTTGCCGTTAGTGGAGTAGGTAATTCACAAAATGGTCTCAAAAAACCCCTGCGGCGGATGTCAGAAATAGTCAAGCTCCTAAACAGACAACGGCAGCAGCGTCAAGAGAGCTTTCTGTTACCAGAGCTTACCGAGCTCAATGGTGCTTTTACTGGCAGTATCAGTCTGGTCGGTTCAGTCAAAGATGGCATCCGTGCTGAATTTAATTTCCAAGGGGAAAACTGGCAATGGGGTTCCTATAAAGCTGAGACAATTATTGCCCAAGGAAATTTTGCAGAAGGGGTACTGAATCTTTTACCTGTGCGGATTCAATCGGGTCAGAGCCTAGCCACCTTGTCCGGTAGTATCAGTGAACTTGGTCCATCGGGTCAGCTCAGGCTCAAGAAAGTCCCGGTTTCCTTGATTCGAGAAGTGTTCAGATTTCCTAGCTCTGTTGGTTATGGAGGATTTGTTGATGCCACAGCGGACTTTTATGGAAGTCTCAGCAATCCCCAAGCCAGGGGAGCAATATCGGTCGTGGATGCCAGTTTAAACCAAACACCCCTCGAATCCATCAAAGGCAGCTTTAGTTACAAGAATGCGCGGTTGAACGTCTTTGCCCAAAGTTTTCTGACCAAAGAGTCTGAACCCCTAACTGTAAATGCCAAAATCCCCTACAAGTTACCCTTTGCCGAAGTAGAGCCAGAAAATCGGCAAGTCAGTGTACAACTCAAGGTTGAAAACGAAGGACTTGCCCGATTAAATATGCTTACCAATCAACAAATCGCTTGGGTTGATGGTAAAGGACAAGTAGATTTAGATATTTCTGGTACCTTTGACCAAGACCAAGATTGGCTACAGCAACTGGAGCAACTTACCGTTGTCGGTAACATTAATGTAGAAGACGCTACTATTGCTGCCCAAGCTTTACCAGAACCCCTGACAGAAGTCAATGGCAAAATCCGGTTTAACTTCAACCGCATGGAAATTGTAGACAGCTTACAAGGGAATTTTGGTGGTGGTAAATTAGTAGCGGTAGGGAATTTGCCCTTGCGAGACCTACCTAGAGCATTAGAGAATCCCCTCACCGTTGACCTGAATCAACTAGCCATCAATCTCAAAGGGATTTACAGTGGTGGTGTTAAAGGTAAGACTATTATTACTGGGACTCTATTTAATCCTAGAATTGGTGGTTACATCGAATTGTTTGATGGTCGAGTACCCATTTCTGAATCTCAAACTGCCCCGAGCGGGAGTAGCGGATCTGCAGGTGAGGAACTAATAGAGTTCAATAACTTACAGTTAACCTTAGGTAAAAACATCCTAGTTCGACAGCTACCAGTATTAGATTTTCTCGCCAGCGGTACCCTTCTAATTAATGGGGACATGAGTGATATTAGACCAGAAGGAACCATTCAGCTGCTGCGCGGTCAGGTGAATCTGTTTACCACCCAGTTTCGCCTTGATAAAAATTACAACAACAACGCCCGATTTGTAGCCACTCTTGGCAGAGACCCAGAGTTAGATGTGCAGATGGTGGCATCAGTAATTGAGTCTAGGAAACAACCCATTACCAGTGAAACCTTTGCTAATGAAATTAGCGATCGCCCAACTAATTTTGGCACTACAGAAACTATTCGGGTTCAAGCAAAAGTAAAAGGGCTAGCAAGTCAGCTCTTTGACCGAGTGGAACTCAATAGTATGCCAAAACGTAGTGAAGGGGAAATTGTTGCCCTATTAGGGGGTGGCTTTGTGGATACCTTGGGTCGAGGCAATAGTACCTTGGGTTTGGCCAACTTAGCTGGGTCAGCACTACTGAGTAATGTCAGCAACCTGATTGGTGATGCCGCAGGATTAGATGAGTTTCGCCTGTTCCCCACTACAGTTACAGATGATAATAGGCGCACTGATAGGTTAGAGCTAGGTGCTGAAGCGGGGATTAATATTACTAATAATTTATCATTTTCGTTGTTAAAAGTGTTGACTACTGATCAGCCAATTCAGTACAACTTGCGCTATCGAGTTAATGAAGAAATTCTGCTGCGCGGTGCTACGGATTTTTCAGACGATACCAAGATAACTGTAGAGTATGAAAATCGATTTTAATTAGAATTTAGAATTTAGAATTTAGAATTTAGAATTTAGAATTTAGAATTGGGAATTTAGAATTTAGAATTTAGAATTGGGAATCGGGAATCGGGAATCGGGAATCGGGGTAAGAGGCGTAGGGTGCGTGATATAGCACTACGCGCTACTGTTAGGACATTCCTAAACTCCGAAACCTAGTCCTAGCTTGCTTTTGACTTCTGACTTCTGACTTCTGACTTCTGACTTCTGACTTCTGACTTCTGACTTCTGACTTCTGACTTCTGACTTCTGCTATAAAGGTCGCGCCTTGTTGAGACAGCCCGCCCCGGATGCTGTTGGTGAAATATTTCTTAACAAACCAAGAAGCCCCCTCAGCCCTCACCCCCAGCCCCTCTCCCAACCTTGGGAGAGGGGAGCAGATTACGGCAGAATAAGGGTTTCACGAATTCGCCAGCAGCATCCGCCCCGTAACGCACCACCGGGTCAAACAGCTTTAACAAAACTCGCGGAATTCCCCACCTTCTTTCAAGGTGTTGAAGTTACCGTAAGGATAGGGTCGCCTTTATGGTTAGTCGATTATGGGTAAAAGGGTTAAAACTTTGCCGATTTTGGCGACCCTATCTATCGGTTTCGTCTCTGGGATGGATAGCGAGACGAGGACCGATTACTGACCCATCTCCCCATATTCCCCGACTGGTCGGGGTCAACGGACCGGTCCGAAATACAGATTACCCATTACCTATTACCTATTACCCATTACCTATTACCTATTACCTATTACCTATTACCTATTACCTATTACCTATTACCTATTACCTATTACCTATTACCTATTACCTATTACCTATTACCTATTACCTATTACCTATTACCTATTACCTATACCCTAAATTCAGAAATTGCTCAGAGTAAGCGTCAGATTGACTCGTTGCAGCTTCAGTTAAAGCAACGAGTCTTAGACGCACCGGTAAGTGGAATGGTATAGCGCTACGCGCAAGTCAGAAGTTAGAAGTCAGAAGTCAGAAGTAAGCTTAGACTTACGTTTCAGAGTTTAGGAGCGATGCAGAGGTGCGACCCGTGGCGAATTTAATAATTAGATGCGGAAAACGCACCATTACGGTCTTGGGGAGGCAGCGCGGTCTTGGGGGTTTCCCCCACTCGCTATTGCCGTGGTTTCCCCCACTCGCTATTGCATCAAGACAATGTCAAACACCTTAATGGGTAGTGCTATATTTCAGTTACCGATTCAAAGACCTGGTGCTGTAGTGCAGCAGGGTACTATGGTAGCAGAAATTGCCCCAGAGGATTCATCATTAATTATTCGAGCCCAGATGGCAACAACTGAAAGTGGTTATTTAAAGAAAGGAATGCCAGTCAAACTGAAGTTTGATGCCTATCCGTTTCAATAGTATGGAGTGATAGCAGGAGAGTTAGTGGAAATTTCTCCAACTACCTCTGAGGTAGCAGCCTATAACATAGAAATTGCGTTAAATCAGGATTGTCTTCCCACAGGTAAGGAGTGTATTGGGTTGCGTCCTGGAGATACAGCAACCGCTGAGGTGATTGTACGTCAGCGTCGGATTATTGATTTTATTCTCGATCCCTTTAAGAAGTTGCAGCAAGGAGGTTTGAAATTATAGGTGATTTCCGGGATGTCATATCAGTCAATTCAGGGCATTATCAATTAGTGCGATCGCTTTTTATAGCACGGCGTGTAATAGTGTTGAAAAATTCAATTTGCAAAGCGATGCAGCACTATAACTTTCACAGTTTAAATTACTAGGATAAACACGATGTAACCAGCTATCACGATTACCAAAGACGATATTCTTGAAGAAATCAAGCTATCTGGTAAGATTCCTGAGATTATCGAAGCAATTACTACCCGCAAGTTAATCGCAGCTGCTGCCGCTGAGGCGTGTATCAAAGTAGAGACAGAAGAACTTCAAGACGCAGCAGATAAATTCAGGATAGTTAGCCAACTCGGGAGTGCTGAGAAAACTTGGGCATGGCTGGAAAAACATGGTATGACCTTATAATAGTTTGAAGCTATGGTATATAATGGCGCTATTTATGGAAAGTTAGCTAAGCATTTATTTGCCGATAAAGTTGAACCCTATTTCTTTGAAAATCAGCTAGATTATGCGGGTGTGGTGATGTATGAGGTAATCATAGATGATCAAGATTTAGCCATGGAACTCTTTTATGGTATTCAGAAAGGGGAGATGAGTTTCTATGATGTTGCTCATCAGTATATCCAGGATAAAGAATTACGTCGCTATGGGGGATATCAAGGAGTAGTAACTCGTGAGCAGATCAAGCCGGAGATTTCTGCTGCTGTCTTTGCAGCTAAGCCACCGGAGGTTCTCAAACCCATTGTGACCTCTAAGGGAGTACACTTGATTTTGGTGGAGGAGATTATTGAACCCCAATTGGATGATAAGCTGCGCTCTCAAATCCTATTAAATTTATTTTCTGAATGGACTAAGCAACAGGTTTAGCAATTTGAAGTTACCAAAAACCTTGACTTAGGTTACCAAGCTGCCTAGGTCTTGAGTGGAAACTTATACATGCAGAATTTAGAATTTAGAATTTAGAATTTAGAATTCTAATCTTGGTCTTTAAGCTTTTGAAATTAAATGCCCTCTGATGCTGATCAGGGGGCATTTTTGATGATTTATATTTCTAAGTTAAGTTCTCTGACGCGCCTTTCATCCCACCTCAAACGGAGGATGGGGGATTTCGACTGTTATAAGAAAATGCGATCGCATTCGATATCTTCCGCTACACTAGCTAATAGATCACAAACAAACCCAATGTCTCCAAGATTTGATTAGATCATTGACCAGTGTCTCCTCCCGCCCCTCTAACTCGTCTATCCCAAGGACAGCTGAACGTATTACAAACCTGTCCCCGTAAGTTCCAACACATTTACTTTGACCAGCTGGGAACACCCGTGTCTCCCGAACAACAAGAGCGTCTTACTTGGGGAAGCCGCTTTCACCTATTAATGCAACAGCGGGAACTTGGGTTACCAGTTACATCCTTAGTAGAAGAGGATACCCAACTCGACTACTGGCTGAGTGGTTTAGTCAATGCCGCACCAGAACTTTCCAACCCAGAGCCTGAAAGCTTCCGGGAAGCGGAACATTGCCGAACCCTGTATTTCCAAGGTTATCTACTTACAGTTATCTATGACTTATTGATTGCAGGGGAAGACTCGGCTCAAATTCTTGATTGGAAGACCTATCCTCAACCTAAAAATCGCGATTGGTTAGCCCAAGACTGGCAAACACGCCTGTATCTCTACGTCCTAGCAGAAACTAGCGATTATTGGCCAGAACAAATTTCCATGAGTTACTGGTTTGTCAAATCCCAACCCTGTGCCCAGAGTCTTAAATTTACCTACAATAGCGCACAACACCAGAAAACTAGGGAGGATTTGACTCAGTTGTTGACCCAGTTGGCTGGGTGGCTACAAGGGTACCAAGATCAAGGTTTAGCTTTTCCTCAAGTAGCAGCATCCCTTGGTCGATGTGGTGATTGTACCTTTGCCGTGCGTTGTCAGCGTTACGGGAATAGGCTGAGCAACGATAGTACAGAATTACTACCCGATTTAGCTGATATCCAAGAAGTTTCCCTTTGAGCTACCACCCCTGACTGGGTTTGCTCCTAGCACCAGTAAGAGTTGACGCTTAGTCGTTAAATATTAGACAAGACTAAACAAACCGACCCAGACCTGTCTAGTTATGCATTACAGACCTCACGAATTCGCCAAAATCGCTGGTGTGACTGTCCGAACCTTACAACGGTGGGATATATCGGGAAAGTTAATAGCCGATCGGACTTTAGGGAACCATAGAGTTTACACCCAAAAACACATTAATCAACTCAAAGGCTTACTCAATGACGATATTAAAAGGTCTGTGGTTGTGTATTGTCGGGTGTCATCCCCGGCTCAAAGACCCGACCTGGAAAACCAAGTGAAAGCTATGGATACCTTATCCTCCAATTAGCTGAGTACTCCGACTGTGAGATCGTCATCACCAATAATGAATCTCTGAGTCTTCAACAGGAGATGGTCGAAGATCTGATGGCGATTATTCACTGTTTCTCTTGTCGGCTCTATGGTTTGAGGCGTTACATTCAACCCATTCAAGAAAATATTGACAAAAACCTTGACAATCCGGAAAATTGCGCTAAATTAGCATCGGAAGTACAAATAATGGTCGAAATTCCCTTGAAGTTACCGTAAGAATAAAGGAGCCTTTATAGTTGGTCGGTCATGGGTAAAAGGGTTAAAACTTATTAATTAAGGCTCCTTTATTCTAAGGTTTCGTCTCATGTATGCTATCAAACGAGAACTCAAAGTTAATCACAAGCAAGCCAATTGGCTAGCTCAGTGCGCAGGATTCTCCCGATTCGTCTACAACTACGGACTAGGGATGATGAAAGCATCATGGGAGTTTGATCATGTCAAAGCTTCCGATTCTAAACGGTTGAATGCCATTAAGAAGGTGTTCACTAATGTCACCAAGAAAAGTACTGAGTTGGCTTGGTGTAACAAGTATCCAAGTCGTATTTACCAAAATGCATTCCGGAACTTAGCTAAAGCTTTGAGTCGTTGGCGCGACCCTAAGCTTAAAGCTCAGATGCCAAAATTTAAGACAAAGCGTCATCAATGCAGTTTCACCGTTGATGACTGCAACGGTAAGCGACTGTTGTTTGCCGGGAAACAAATCAATATCCCTACCTTGGGATGGTTCAGATTAAAGGAGGGGATCCCTTACAACTGTATTTCCCAAACATTCACGATTTCCAGAGAAGTCGGGAAGTGGTTTATATCGTTCAAAATCGATGCTTGTCCCGTTCCTGCGATCAAACACACCCAGCAGAAAGTCGGAATAGACCTCGGAGTCAAGTGCTTTGCCACATTGTCTGACCGCACCCAGATTGAAACGCCCGAATCGATAAAGAAAGCGAAAACCAAGCTATCGAAGCTACAGTGGCGCAATCGCAAAAAGGTGTTAGGCAACGGTCAGACAAAGACAAAACCAAGTCAGAACGCACTGACTTACTATGGAAGACTGAGAAAGCAACACAAGCACCTTGCAAACATTAGAGAGGACTTTTTGCAAAAGGAAACCACTCGATTAGCTCAGACTTATCAAGAAATTTTGATTGAAGACTTGAACGTGTTGGGAATGTTGGCTAATCATAAACTAGCGGAGGCCATCTCCTTGTTGGGATTCTACCGATTCAGAGAGTTGCTGACTTACAAGCAAGAATTCCATGGATTCAAGCTGACCCTAGTAGATAGGTGGTTTCCATCATCAAAGACTTGCCACAAATGCGGACATAAACAGAATATGCCATTGAAGGAAAGGGTGTATATTTGTGGAGGTTGTGGAAATCTTGAAGACCGGGATCTCAACGCGGCAATCAACATAGAGCGTTGGGAAGCTCGGTAGGGGCTCTCACTGTCGATGGCAATCGATCAAACGCCTGTGGAGTGGAAGAAGCCGACTTCCCACGTAGAAGAAAACGAAGCAGGAATTGAACTTCAGACCGAATGTCTAGGTTTGTGTAAGATTCATGATGCAGTTAAGCAGAGATCCCCGGGGGAACCTCTGCTGTAGCTAGTGCGCTAACCAGCCCATAGGCTACAAAGTCTGGTCGAACAAAATTTTACCAGACTCAGTGCCGCTGGCTTCTTTGGGTTTCATAGGGTTATAATAACACAAAATCTCTAAATAACACAAAAAACTTAAAATACCTATTGAATAGTTTAACCCTTAGTAGGATAATTGGGATGTCAAAGTTGTCAAAAGATGTGTCAGAAGAAAAACAAGTTAGCTACAAACTATTTTTGCCTGAATCCTTACGGGCAAAATTCAAATCTATGTGCGCTCTCAAAGGAGTCACCATGAATCATATCTTATTGGAGTTGATCGAAGAATGGATAGAGGAAAATAAAGCTGCTTCATCCCCTAAGCAGAAGAAGAGTTAATCGGCTGATATAGGTTGAACAGTGCTGAATGCGGAATGGTAAGTGCTAAATGCTGAGTTATCAGTAACCAGCTCATAGTCTAGTAAGCATTCAGCTATCAGCTCTCAGCTATCAGCTAATGCGCTACAGATGGTGCTACTTAATGTGCTATAGCGCTACGCGCAAGGCAATAGGCATGCTAGCAATAGCTGATTATAATAGCTTTTGCTGCTTTTATAAATGTCAAACACCTTAATGCGTAGTGCTATAGCAGTCGCCAGGGTAATTAGGACATGACAAAAGTCTCAAACTACAGTTTGGCTTGAGTTTAACTTCTGACTTCTGACTTCTGACAAATGACTTCTGCTATATATCAGCTATCAGCTCTCAGCTTTTGAATAAGCGATCCAGTGGCCTCACGGGGGTTTCCCCCACTCGCGCTTGGGATCAAGACAACAAGTAAGCATTGGTTTAATCTCTGTTACGTCGGCTGACGGCTGACGGCTGACGGCTGACGGCTGACGGCTGACGGCTGACGGCTGACGGCTGAGGGCTGAGGGTCACACCCTAAGCATTCAGCTCTCAGCCTATGGGCATAGGGCATATGGTTACATGACTAATTAATGCGATCGCTAATGAAAGACAATGATAAATTATTTGAGCAACTGAAAGATCAAGCCATTGATTCAGACCATGAGCAAGGTTTGATAGCCCTTGGTGAGGAATTGCTCAAAGAGTTTGATAGCGGTTCATCACAAGGGGTCACTGATATGGCTCGTTATCGGTTGGAAAAACATCGAAGTGCTTACAAAAAAGCCTACAAAAAACTGATGGCTACCATTGGTCTATGAGCAAGAGAGTCTGATGAGGAACAGTGTCTATGGAAAACTATCGACTGGTATCAGTCAAGATCAAGGGGTTTAGAGGCTTTCCTGAACAAGCGGGAGAACGGGAATTTCGCTTTGATCAAGCCTGCACATTAATTGTAGGAGCTCAGGGGGGAGGTAAAAGTAGTACCCTGAATGCGATTGAGTGGTGTCTATTTGGCAAAGATGTCGCTAATAAAAGTGCTACTAAAATTGAAGAGCGCAAGAATTGGTTAGTTAAAAACCAATCGTCAAGGGAGACTAGTGTAGAAGTTATCTTTGAAGGGAATGAGGAAATACTAAAGGTATATCGGAGTGACCGCAAACGTCGTGGTAATCCCAAGTTTTACTATCAGATTAATAATGGCTCGTATCAGGAAGATGAAACTGACTTGCGGGTGCTACTGGGTCTAGAATTGTCTGACTACATGAGTTGTGTCTACCTACATCAAGAAACTATCAGTGCGCTACTGATTCAGGAACCAAAAGAGCGCAAAAATGCTCTGGATCGCCTCATGGGTTTGACGGATTGGCGCAATCTCTTGGATGGAATTAAGCGAGCTAAAGCCCAGGAAGAGTTTAAGAAAATTGATCAAGAGTTTGGTCAGATTATCAGCAAAATTGAAACGGCAAAAGCGATTAAGGAAAATGACTTAGGTCTAGCAGAAGAAGAAGCCATTTTTCATGATATTCCGCTCAGCCAATTATCCCTAAATGGAGCAAAAGCTATTTGCCAAGGGGTTGAAAATGCAGTTGAGAATTTTGCCAAAGACTATGGATTGCTGGTGCCCTCTTTACCAAAATACCAAACTACTGATGATTTGGAAGGATTTGTAGATGGTGGTAAGGAGGCGATTAAGCAATTACGTAATGCTCAGCCCGACTGGGAACGGCAGAAAGAATTGCTGAATCAGCAAAGTGAATTAAATCGTTTGAAAGCTAATGTTGAGACCAAGGTTATGGAACTCAACCAAAAAGAAAACGAGATTCACCAACTGGAAGCTCAATACGGCATGCTACCAGAAATTTTGGCAAAAAAAAATCAAATTGAACAAGAAGAGTTACCGGCTAAGCAAGGGAGTCTAAATACTATCAACAATCGTGCCGGTATCATTATCCAAACCCTAAAATTTCTGAAGTCAGTACAAGAAGATCAAGCCCAAGATTGTCCCGTTTGCTCTACACCAATTAATCCAGTTCAGTTGCGTCAGGAATTAGAATCCTGGCAGCAAGACATGAAGTTACAGCTAAAACCGATTCAGAAGGAGATTCGGGAATTAGAAACAGCAGTAGAGGAGTTACAGAGACTGATTAAAACCTTGGAGCGGTTGCAACGGGAACGATTAGATAAGGATAAGGGATTACAACAAGCAAAAAATGCGATCGCAGTAGCTTTAGAAACAGAAATTAATGACTCTGTTAACGCTCTTGCTCTGCTCAATCAAGCCATTACTGAAGTAGATCAAGAATTAGCCAGGATTCGCACCGCAGTTGAGCAAAGTAATCAGCGTATCGATAGCATTGATCAAGACTTGGAAAACATTAAACGGATTATTACTGTCTTGCGTTATCGCCAAGAGGTAGATAATTTGTTTTCCATTCAAGATTGCCCTGACTATAAAGAAGTTGAAGCAGCAAAAGCTGACTTGGAAGCCTTCTGTGACCGATTGTTGACTATTGGTGAAGCTGTACAGGAAGTGCTAGGAAACTCAGCTAAAGAAAAAATCGATGCTACCAGAGCAGCAATTTCTAGTATCTATCGTCAGCTCGCCCATCGCAGTGACTTTCCAGATATTGAGATTGACCCAGAAAAATATGAAGTGATGGCGGTGGGATATGGAGAGTCAGAAGTTGCCTTACGACTGTTGAACAAGGGTGATATTAATTGTGCTGCTTTGAGTATATTTCTAGCCCTAGCAACTTCAGAGCAATTGACTCATAATATCGGTTTCATGGTGCTAGATGACCCGTCGCAAAATCTCGACCCAGTCCATAAAGAACGATTGGCTCAGGTGTTGGATCAGGTATTGGATAAAAAGCAATTGATTATTGCGACTTCAGAAGATGATTTCGTCGAGCAGCTGAGTTTCAAGCTAACTAAGCCCAACAAACTATACCGATTGGGACAGTGGACACCAACTCGTGGACCAACTATCGAGGGTAATGGGTAATAGAATGTAGAATTGAGAATGTAGAATTGAGAATTGAGAATTGAGAATGTAGAATTGAGAATTGAGAATTGAGAATTGAGAATTGAAAATTGAGAATTGAGAATTGAGAATTGAGAATTGAGAATTGAGAATTGAGAATTCACCATTCTGCCTTCTTCATTCTTCATTCTACATTCTTAATTCTGCCTTCTTAATTCACCATTCTACATTTTTAATTCTGCCTTCTTAATTCACCATTCTACATTTTTAATTCTGCCTTCTTAATTCACCATTCTACATTCTTAATTATTCATTCTGCATATGGATGCATCAACATTCAACCATTTAACCACCATTCAACAACACCTAAATAGTCGCTCTAGAAAAGATAATGGGTTTGGCAAAACTTGCCAGATTTTCCTAGCGATTACCTTCTGTCGCTTGGGTTTTCAGGTAGAAAACTATTCCTCTCAAGGTGTAGATATCGATAGTTGGAATCACCCCTACTTTCCTAATCTTTCCATTGAAGTAAAGACCACCACCAAGCATACGGTGACACTAGGACAGAAGGATGTGGATGGCTTGAATAAAAAAGCGAGAGAAGGATATGAACCTATCTTTGCGGTTTTGAGATTAGAGTTATTGTCAAATTGGATTATCGCTAAAGCCAAGGGAATTAAGGCAGGTAATCATCCTGTAGGGAGACTACAAACCTCAGTAAGGGCAATTCCAGAACTGCAAGATCAGGTGAATCAGGAATTCCCTAGGGTTGTCAATGACTATGGCGCTATAGTATCAAGTATTCCAGCTGAGGAAGTTCTCACTGATTTGGATAAGTATTTGGATAGGGAGAGACAAAAAGTATTGCCAAAAGGAAGTGTTATGGCGCTGCATGCAGAGCATAGGTTTTAGGGTTAGGGTATATTTTTGGCTCTAAGCATTCAGCTGATCGCTGATCCCTAATGGCTGAATGCTTAGGGGTATAGCACACAATACCCTTCAACCTTTCTACCCTTCAATTGGACTCACTGAGCAACAACTGAGCAGGCAATCGCTGAAAGGAAAGCCGTTCATTGTTGACATCCACAAAGATAGTGTCCCCATCATTAAATTCACTCCTGAGAATTCCTTTAGCAAGAGGAGTTTCCAACTCCCGCTGAATAGCTCGCTTTAGGGGTCGTGCTCCAAAAACTGGATCGTACCCTAAATCTGCCAAAAAGTCAAGAGCTGCATCGGAGAGTTTTAGGGACATCTTGCGCTCTGCTAACCGTTGCTCTAAGCGCAGGGTTTGCAGCTGGACAATATTGCGCAACTGATGTTTTTGCAAGGTATGGAAAATAAT
>NZ_JAAHHE010000008.1:20683-22365 GCF_010692525.1 Moorena sp. SIO3B2 | reverse complement strand
GCACGCGATCGCTGAATAGCATCGGCAACAGCAGTAACGGCTTCCTCTTGACCAATCACCCGCTTGTGTAGTTCTTCTTCCAGGTGCAGTAGCTTCTCTTTCTGAGACTCAACCAGCTTACTAATGGGAATTCCAGTCCACTTAGAGATAATTTCCGCAATGTCAGCTTCTGTAACTTCTTCCCGCAGCAGGGATTTACTACTGGTTTGGTTCTCGGCTAGCTGTTGCTCAACGGCTGCCAGGGATTTTTGCAACTCGGCTAACTTGCCGTATTTTAACTTAGCGGCTCGGTTGAGGTCATAATCCCGTTCTGCCTGTTGAATTTCTACGTTAACTCGATCAATCTCTTCCTTAATCCCCTGAATCCGGTCAATCACATCTTTTTCTGATTGCCACTGGGCATTCAAAGTACGCTGTTCTTCTTTAAGATCAGCCAGTTCTTTTTCGAGTCTTTCCAGCCTTTCGATGGAGGCGAGATCAGTTTCTTTTTGTAAAGACAACCGTTCCATTTCCAGCTGGATAATTTTGCGGTCAATTTCATCGAGTTCTTCTGGCTTGGAAGTAATTTCCATTTTTAGCCGTGCTGCCGCTTCATCCATTAAGTCAATGGCTTTGTCTGGTAAAAAGCGATCGCTAATATACCGAGTAGACAAAGTAGCTGCTGCCACTAAAGCACTATCGGCAATTTTTACCCCATGGTGAACTTCATACCGTTCTTTAAGACCTCGTAGAATCGAGATAGTATCAGCTACACTAGGCTGGTCAACATAGACCTGCTGGAAGCGTCTTTCGAGTGCTGCATCTTTTTCAATGTACTTGCGGTACTCATCGAGAGTAGTAGCACCGATACAGCGCAATTCACCCCGTGATAACATTGGTTTGAGCAAATTTCCCGCATCCATTGCTCCTTGAGAAGCACCAGCACCGACAACGGTATGGATTTCATCAATGAACAGGATAATTTTGCCTTGGGAATCGGTAACTTCTTTTAGTACCGCTTTCAGGCGTTCTTCAAATTCTCCCCGAAACTTAGCCCCAGCAATCAATGCGCCCATATCCAGAGCAATCAATTGTCGGTCTTTGAGGGATTGAGGCACATCACCAGCTATAATCCGTTGTGCCAAGCCTTCAGCAATAGCAGTTTTCCCAACACCAGGTTCCCCCATCAGCACTGGGTTATTTTTAGTACGGCGCGAGAGAATTTGAATCGTGCGCCGAATTTCATCATCTCGCCCAATAACTGGGTCAAGCTTTCCCTCCCGCGCCGCCTCTGTCAGATCACGTCCATATTTTTCCAGTGCTTGGTATTTGCCCTCTGGATTTTGGTCGGTCACTTTCTGATTCCCTCGAATGTCAGCAATGGTAAGTTTAAGCCTATTTTCATCTAGTTTAAACTCCTGGAATAATGACTTACCAAAGCGGTCATCTTTCAGATAACCGAGGATCAGATGCTCAATGGAGATATAATCGTCCTGGTATTCTTTACGATAGGACTCTGCTCGGTCTAGCAAGCTATTCATGCTGCGTCCTAGGTAAACGGAGTCGCTATTACCAGAAACCTTAGGTTGCTTTTTGATAAAGGATTCCGTTGCTTCCCTTACCCGTTGCACAGACACTTCCGCTTTGTTCAGAATACTGGTAGCGAGTCCATCTTGATCCAGCATCGCCTTCATCAAGTGTTC
>NZ_JAAHHE010000008.1:4795-20149 GCF_010692525.1 Moorena sp. SIO3B2 | reverse complement strand
GTTAATCATTCCATTATTAAGCAACACCGCTTCTTGAATTTATCTAGCTGTATCAAGTAGGTGATTGAAATCCTCACGCCAGCTATCGAAGTCAGTAAAAAAGTTGAAGCCACATACAACCTCAAGGGATCTCTCGGAAACAATATCTAGTATCCGTGATGCACGTTTACGGGTTTTGTCTTTTGGTCCAAAGGGGTTGAATTGCATACTAGACCCTGGAGGGAAGGCATAGTCACCAATAAACAAGACCAAGTCATAGATATATATCATGAAGCCCGGTGTATGTCCACCAATATAGAAAGCTTCAATGCCATGCTCGGTGAAGTCACCATAAATTTTGTTGTCAATCGGAAATTGCTCGGCAAGTGGATGCTCAGCATCGTTAACGTGCAGATAAACTTTAGCTTCCCATAAATCACGATACTGGTTGGATGCACCCATGAAATCTTTATGGGTAAAGTAGATAGCTTCTACTGGCTCCAAGTCTCGATTGAATGCTGATGGACAATCAATCCATACCGCACCACTATCCGTTTCAATGCGATAAGCAGCATGCTCCATACCAAGACGAGGCACAGAAATCAATTGTGTAACGTAGTTATTTATCTGGTGTGGGGTCACTCGATAGGTTTGCTCTGCCTCATCCCAAGTAACGAATTTGTCATGGCGTGCTCTACAGAACGGACAGACATCAGGCATTTCACCAATCATGTTATAGCCACAAACGGTACAAACCCACTGCTGATGGTTCACAGTTGAAGCCAACATTTCACCTTCATTAGCCATATTCAGAACCTCAATGTACTGATGTTGACATTAATTTGTTTTTATTTTCCTAGTATTTACAAGATTTATGCGCTTAGTTAATGAGTTTTTTTTAACAACACATTATTCTAAAATCTGTATATTATTCTAGGATTTGCAGAAATAAAACTGGGTTTAATAGTTATAAATTACCAGTTTTTTTAGAGTTTTTGATTAACCTGAATAGCAGAAGTATTGTCCACACTTCCAACCTCGACTTTTTCAGCAACCAAGGGATTATCTCAATTTTGTTCAATCCAACAAAGCCTCAGCATGATGGCTGATATGGTCTTTTATAAAGGTGGCGATAAAATAGTAACCATGGTTATAGCCGACCTGGAGACGGAAAGTCAGGGGCTGATCTGCTTTTTCACAAGCCTTCTCAAACACCTCAGGGAGCAACTGCTGCTTCTCATAAAAGGGGTCAGCGGTGCCTTGGTCAATCAAAATTGTATGGTTATAGTTGGCTGTCAACACCAGTTCGCTGGCATCGTAAGCTCGCCATTGCTCTTGGTCTGTCCCGAGGTAATTGGTGAATGCCTTCTGACCCCAGGGGCTGCGCATGGGAGCAGCAATGGGAGCAAAAGCAGAAACAGATAGGTACTGCTTTGGGTTTTTTAAGGCACAAATCAACGCACCATGACCGCCCATAGAATGACCAAATATACCTTGTTTCTCAACTTGCGTGGGGAAATTTTTGGCAATTACCTCGGGTAACTCATGGACAACGTAGCTATACATTTGGTAGTGAGCTGACCAAGGTTCAAGAGTGGCATCTACGTAAAAACCAGCACCAGACCCCAAGTCCCACTCATCGTCCTCACCTGGAATTCCTGTATTCCGAGGGCTGGTATCTGGAGCCACCAACATCAATCCATACTTGGCTGCAAATCGCTGAGCACCCGATTTAACCATAAAATTCTCTTCCGTGCAAGTCAAACCTGACAGGTAATATAGAACTGGAACGGATTGCACTTTCGCCTGGGGGGGTTGGTATACGGAAAACCCCATCTCGCTCCTACAAGTCTGAGATTGATGAGTGTAAAAACCTACTGTACCGCCAAAGCAACGGTTTTCGGAGACGAGGCGAAGGTCTGTGGACATGGGGCTGGTTCAAATGGACGTACCATGAAGGCGAATGTGGCTGTCCAGCATTTTAGCGTTTCTCCAGCTATGTTTGCCGAAGCTGCACTTATCTTTACTAAACTATCGTCTAAATCAACAATTTTCAACTAACTTGCCTGATGGAATTAATTCTTTACAGTAAACCCGGTTGCCATCTTTGTGAGGGATTGCTTGAAAAGCTAGAGATGATTGAAGGGTTAACCTTTAAGCTAGAGGTTCGAGACATTACCAGTCGAGAGGATTGGTTCCAATCCTATCAGTATGAAGTGCCAGTACTATGTATCAACCACTTTGGTCAGGAACAGCTCCTGCCTCGCCCCTCTCCTCGTGCTAGCGTTGCACAATTGCAGCGAATGTTACGGAAATATTTCCCTGTTAGTGAGCCAAAATAGGCGATACATCAGGTTGACGGTTTGACGGTTGACGGTTTGACGGTTGACGGTTGACTGGTGGCTGTGATGATTCGGTAGATCTTATAGTGTCATTTGGTGCAATAGATTATGAAGCTAAGGGAATTATTAGCCAAAATTGCCAATATTGTGGAAATTCCTAGCCCCGAGGGTCTTGATGTAACGGTTACAGGCATCTGTACCAATTCCCACGCCTGCCAACCAGGAGATTTATTTATCGGGATGCCAGGCACTAGGGTAGATGGTGGAGAGTTCTGGGAAAGTGCGATCGCATCTGGGGCAGTAGCAGCGATAATTTCTCCCCAAGCGGCTGCCAAACATCCCCCCCAGGAACTTTCACCGGAAACAGGAGTTTGTGTAATTGCTGCCGATGACATGACCACCGTGTCTGCTCAAACTGCAGCAGCCTTCTACGACTACCCAGCACAGAAGCTCAGGCTGATTGGAGTCACGGGTACTAATGGCAAAACTACAACTACCCATCTGATTGAATTTCTGCTCGCTCATAGCTCTAGTCCTATCCCCACAGCACTTTTGGGTACCCTCTATGCCCGTTGGCCAGGTTTTGAGCAAACAGCAAGCTACACTACACCATTTGCAGTTCAATTGCAACAACAGCTCCAGTTAGCGGTCAAAGCAGGTGCCCAAATGGCAGTGATGGAAGTTAGTTCACACGCCTTAGCCCAAGGTCGAATCCAGGGCTGTCCGTTTGAGGTGGCGGTGTTTACCAATCTCACCCAAGACCATTTGGACTACCACCAGAACATGGATGATTACTTCAGCGCTAAAGCTAAGCTGTTTAGTTCCGACTATCTCAAAGGCAGGGCAATTATTAATGCTGATGACTCCTATGGAGAGCGGTTAATCCAACAGTTACCAACTGAGCAAGTCTGGAGCTATAGTATCCAAAACCCATCCGCTGATTTCTGGACGAAGGACTTAAGCTACGAGCCAACAGGGGTTAGAGGAATTATGCATACTCCAGTAGGAGAGGTTAGCTTTAATTCGCCCCTAGTGGGTCAATACAATCTGTCTAACTTGCTCGCAGCAGTAGGAACAGTTTTAGAGCTGGGTTTGGATTTAGAATTAGTAGCAGCAGCCTTGGCTCAATTTCCAGGAGTGCCAGGGCGGATGGAACGGGTGCAAATTCAACCGGAACAGGATATTAGTGTTATTGTCGATTATGCCCACACCCCAGATAGTTTGGAAAACTTACTAAGGGCATCACGACCCTTTATTGAGGGCAAGATGATTTGTGTATTTGGCTGTGGTGGCGATCGCGATCGCACTAAGCGTCCTAAGATGGGGAAAATAGCGGCTCAGTTAGCTGATGTTGCTGTAGTCACCTCGGATAACCCTCGCACCGAAAACCCAGAAAGCATCTTAGAGGATGTTTTAGAGGGGATTCCTCAATCAGTGGAACCAATGGTAATTTGCGATCGCGCTACCGCCATTCGGACTGCCATCTTGCAAGCAAAACCGGGGGATGGAGTTTTAATTGCTGGTAAGGGTCACGAAGATTATCAAATTCTGGGCACTGAAAAAATCCACTTCGATGACCGAGAGCAAGCCCGAGATGCTTTGATGAGTAGGCTACAGGTTATAGGTTAGCAAGTTGACAGCTATTTTAGCGGGCAGGTTGTAGATTATCACATGGAAGGTCAACGTTTAAGCTTTAACCAAACCACCTTTAACCAAACCACCTTTAACCCTAAATGAACCTGCCACCTAATCCAGAATTGTCTCTCTACCAGCTGGTTTTAGAGACTCTTGCCTCTCCCGAGTCTCTAACAATCACTCCTGTCACCCTGAAATCGCTAGTCAGAGCAACCTTTGACCTGCTAATTCAGCAAAACATTTCAGCCACAATTTTGGTCAAGCCACAGGGTGAGGGCTGGCACAGAGAAATAAAACGGTATCAACAACAGGTTGATTTACCCAAAACAATTTATCTGTGCCACTGTTTAGGAGATGACTGGAAAAACGGAGTTAACCTCAACAGAGATTCTCAACTGTTTTCCCTACCGTTGGAGACTGAAACTCAACTACAACAGGAGTATTTCTTACTGATTCTCGGTGAGAACTATAGTAGTTTAATTGTGGCTTGCCAGCCTGATCTATCGGAATCTGACAATCTAACTGATAGTGAACTCAGTCAACCATTGTTAGCTGTTTTTACCCTTGAGCAATCAGTAATTCGGCAGTTTTTACAGGGGTTAAGTACAGTTATTGGGAGCAATACAGCAGACCAACTCAGCCATTGGGAAACCCTTTTAGCTCCCCCAGAAACACTTAATAGTACACTACTAACCCAGTTGTTGCTTAAACAAGTACAACGTACAGAAGAAATTGTTCAGAATACCCTGGCAACACAGCCAATCGGGGAGACTAACCCATCTCCCCCATCACCGCCAGCAGTTCCTGAGTCGGTTGTGGTAGGGAAGAATTCCTTATCAAAGGTCGAGCCTTATATGAGTGATGAGATACTTCAGCGAGTGGCTCAGGAATTACGGACACCCATAACGAACATGAAAACTGCCCTGAAGCTGCTCGATGCCTCACAAATGAAGCTCGCCCAACGCCAACGCTATATTGGGCTTCTTTATAAAGAATGCGATCGCTTAAATTCCTTAGTGGCTGGATTACTAGAACTGGTTCAGCTAGAGGGTGACCCCCAAACGGATCAAACCTTGCCGTTGAAGCTAGCAGACATTGTTCCTGGTATTGTCAGCACCTATCAACCCCTTGCCCAAGAAAAAGGCATCCAGCTCGGCTACACAATTCCCGCCAATCTCCCCTCAGTCTTGTTTTCAGAGGTGGGCTTGAGGCATATCGTGATTAATCTGTTGCACAATAGTTTAAAGTTTACTCCCGCTGGCGGTAAAGTTAGAGTACAGGGAACTCGTAAGGGCAAGTATGTTCAGCTGATATTTAGTGATACAGGTATTGGCATTGCTGAAAGTGACATACCTAAGATTTTTGACAGTTTTTATCGGGGTAGGTCAACACCTAGGGAAGACCTTGGTGCAGGGATAGGTTTAACCATTGTGCAACAGTTATTACAACGGGGCGGTGGTTCAATTGCAGTAGTTAGTCGATTCGGGCAAGGCTCCCAATTTAAAGTGCTGCTACCAATTGCCTCTGAAACTTAAAAAATCGTCGAGGTAATGGTTAACCAATCCCAGGCAATGGTGTCTTAGCCAGGTCAGCTAACGGTAAAAATACTGTCATCACCTCACCCTGTTGGGGTCGTTGCTTAACAATTAGTTTGCCCCCCAACGCCTGGAATAGATTTTTGGTCACATTCAAATTCAAACTGATACTACCCGTTTCTGGCTGGAAAGTCAGCAGCTGACCAAGGGACTTCAATGTCGGGCAATGGTCGTCAGCAATTGTTTCGTGATTAATCTGAGACTGGAATTGTAACTTCAGCTGGTTTCCAGCAGGTGTAACCTGTAACTGGATGTGACCCCCTGTTGGAATAGACCGGGTGAAATTTTCCATCAAGCCAGTTAGCACCTGATCTAGCAAGGCGGGATGACTGACCACTGTTGGCAACTGTTGCGGTAAGACTACATCTAGGGTTAAATTACGTCGCTGTGCTTGTTTTTGCCAGCGGGGGATGCTGTTGTGAAAAACCCGAGCCAGAGATATACAGGTCAGGCTAACAGGGGTTTGCTTGGCTGCCGTTGTTTCTAATTCTACTGCCCGGAAAATCAACTCCATGCGGTTGATTTGTTCGCTACACTCATGGTCAATAATTTCTATACGCCGCATGACTTCTGGAGGCAAGTCACGACGTCTAAGCAGTAGTTTAGTCAGGGTGTGAATTGTAGTTAGGGGTGTCCGGATTTCATGGGTCAGAGCTCGGAGCAGCTCAACGTCAGGTGTAGCTTCAGAATTTTCTTTTGGGTGAACAGCAGAGATTCTAGGAAAGCCTCGCGCTTCATTTTTCACCAATCGTTGCCAGTTAGGCTCCTGTACTTTCTGTTTCTTGGCAAAGGGTGTACTAGAAGACCCATTTTGTGAGTGACTACCAGTTTTGACCCTATCCCTCTGATGCTGAGGTTGTCTTGGCTGAACCATTGTTGACTCGGATATTGTAACCGGTATAGTCTGGCTCAGTTCTACTGAAGGCAGTTCTGGTAAATTCTCCAGAAGCCCACGACCAAAGTTCATTACAATGCGGTAATCGGGGGGCTTTGGCACAAATTTTTCCATTAAAGCTTCCAACTGCTTGAGATGATGAGAACTGCTCAGTAATAGTCTATGGCGCAGTGATGCCCAAACATGTTGGATATCCTCTGGGTCAAAGGAGAATTGAAAGCCTGGAACGCCAAAGTGGTCTTTCCCAGAGACCATGACTAAGCTAAAGTCTTTAGTAAAAACTAAACAAAACTGCTCGTTAGCTAAGGGGTCTCCTGGAAACAGGGGTAACCTGTAGGTCGTATTTTGTACAAAAGGAGTAGTATCAGGTTGAGCCGGAGGTAGCTGGAAGGGCATAAAAGCCCAAGGATTCAAGGCGTCGTTCGTAAAAATCCCAGTCTCGAAACTTGCCAGTAGCTCTCGATCACTTAAGACTGGAGCAGGACCAGCTATAATTAGTCCTTGCTTCGACGAGTGTTCGGGATTATGGCTTGTTGATCGGTTGCCTGAAACCCCTGGCAACAGCAACTGTTCCAAGGTAGCGATCGCACTTTGCCATTCCCGTTGAGCTTTAGCTGCTGCTGCCCTATGCTTAGGGCTAGCCGCTTCTCTTGTTCTGCGACAGCTAGCACCTACTGAGCAAGTGTCAATCACAGTTGCTTGCTCTACTGAAACAGTAACCTTGTCATCGCTTTCAATTAATTCCTGTTGGGATAAAATTTCACTTATACTTGGTAATAACCACCTTGGCACCACAATCCACCCCCGATGCACAGCTAGTGCAGTAATTCAAACTATCAACTCCTTTGATAAAGATGGTAATGTGATTGCTGATAGTTTAAGGATCGTAGAACCGAACTTCTACGTAGCAATTCCCGTTAACCTAAGCATTGGAAAGAAGGAGCTTAAACAGAAATTAACAGTTTGAATTAAAAATATCAAATTGTTCTTGCATTGTTAGAGTTAACAACATACACTACCTATCTGCCTCTGTTTTGGTAAGCTAATAGCTAGCGGCTAACAGCTAGCAGCTAACAGTTGGGGCAATTAATCAAAATATGGCAAAGATCGAGACCAGAACCGAACCCATGGTGATCAACATGGGTCCCCACCATCCCTCCATGCATGGCGTTCTCCGCTTAATTGTCACCCTAGATGGGGAGGATGTGATAGATTGTGAGCCGGTAATTGGCTACCTGCACCGAGGCATGGAGAAAATTGCCGAGAATCGCACTAACATTATGTATGTCCCTTACGTGAGCCGATGGGACTATGCAGCAGGGATGTTCAACGAGGCAATTACAGTCAATGCCCCAGAGAAATTAGCAGATATTCCGGTACCCAAACGTGCCAGCTACATCCGCGTGATCATGCTGGAGTTGAATCGGATTGCCAATCACCTGCTGTGGCTTGGACCATTCCTAGCAGATGTGGGTGCCCAAACCCCATTCTTCTACATCTTCCGGGAACGGGAGATGATTTATGACCTATGGGAAGCTGCCAGTGGACAACGGTTAATTAACAACAACTACTTCCGTATTGGTGGAGTTGCTGTTGACCTACCCTATGGATGGATAGATAAGTGCGAAGACTTCTGTGACTACTTTGACCCTAAAGTTGATGAGTACGAACGGTTAATCACCAACAACCCTATCTTCCGCCGCCGAGTTGAAGGTGTCGGTACCATTAGTCGGGAAGAAGCCATTAACTGGGGACTTTCTGGCCCGATGCTACGAGGTTCTGGAGTCAAGTGGGATTTGCGCAAAGTTGACCACTACGAATGCTACGACGACTTCGATTGGGAAGTACACTGGGAAACCGGGGGTGATTGTTTTGCCCGGTATGTGGTGCGGATTAGGGAAATGCGGGAGTCCGTTAAGATTATCCGTCAAGCCTTAAAAGCACTTCCCGGTGGTCCTTACGAAAACCTAGAAGCCAAGCGGATGGCAGAGGGTCGCAAATCCCAGTGGAACGACTTCGATTATCAGTTCATGGGCAAGAAAATTGCCCCTACCTTCAAGATTCCCAAGGGCGAACACTATGTCCGTCTTGAGTCTGGGAAAGGAGAACTAGGAATTTTCATTATTGGTGATAATAATGTCTTTCCTTGGCGTTGGAAGATTCGTCCAGCCGATTTCAATAACTTACAGATTCTGCCCCATATCCTCAGAGGAGTCAAAGTTGCCGATATTATGGCGATTCTCGGTAGTATTGACATTATTATGGGGTCAGTAGACCGTTAAATTAGGTTAATGGTTCTAGGTAATAGGCTCTAGGTTTTAGACTAAGCGGGGGCAACGTTAGTTAGCTCCGCCTCAAGGACGGAAGCTCTCAACTAGCCGTCTTTTAGCATTAGCCGTCAGCTATCAGCCGTCAGCTATCAGCCGTCAGCCTTTGGTCTTGGTATTTGGTTGATAGCTGATAGCTGATAGCTTACCATTAGCCTCATATCTAGAAGTTAGGCAGCTAAGATTATCGGCTATTCCTCCTATTCTTTGCTAAACTAGGAGGAATTTTTGATTTTTTGTGAAACTGTGATGTTAAGACAGCATTTAGGGAATTCTAGGAATGTAGCTCCAAAGACTGAATAGTCAACTTGCTGTCTATGAGTGAAAATCCCCCACCTATTAAAGTATTACGTCAGCGCCATGTAGGCTGGGATAAGCCTACCGAGGAAAATCTCAAAACTATTAAAACTATTGAGTTGTTATGGCGTAATTTGTTCGAGGCAATTTTTGATCCCATTGAAGATAACTGGTTAGAGCATTGGGAAAAGCTATACAAAACCATTCTAGAGGTTTGTTCTGATAACGAAGAGCGCCGCATTACTCTAGTCTACCTGAGCAATGTTAAGGATTTGACAAAAGAAGCTAGGGAATGGAAAATGTTGGTGACTTACCTGGAGAATACTAAAGACTGGGCTAGAAAATCGATTATTAGAGGCTCGTGAACCGTAAAATAAAATAGTGAAAATGGTGACCCTTCGCGTAAGCCAAAGGCTTGCTCAAAATTATCCTTGATACAGTAAAACCTGTAAAGGTGCTAACAGCAAGACCCCTATCCCTTCTACAAACGCTTTCGGGAATACTTTTGTGATCATATTAAGCGCTCCATTATGGGCTACCGGTAGCCAAGCTTGACCTGAGTTGTTGCTGCGTTCGCGTAGCGGCTCTTTCAGAGCATCGCAATCCTAATTAATTTGTGAACAATAATAGGTCATGAGATTCTTCCCCCAACCCCGATCACCGCATCACCCGATCACCCTATCTAAGCCTCTGGGCAAAATGTTAAGAAGAGTAAACTAGAGAAGTAGTATAAAGTCCAGTTAATTACTTCCCAAATAGTCCCCGGATTTTTGGCTGTTCGCGCTTTGGCTTACAGGTAATTGTCAATTACCTGTAAGCCAAAGCGCAAATAGTCATTACCCGATAAGGACTATGATGATTAGTCAACCGGATTTTATCTAACTATCTCAAGTGCCAGTTTTCTCAGGATTATAGAGCGCGTGAAAGTTTTTCAGACCCTGGAAGGGCAGCAACGCCAAAGTTTGCTGATTTTATTTACTGTTGGTCTGTTGTTTTGGTCAAGCTTAACGTCTTTGTCGCCAACGCTGCCACAATATATTGAAGACGTGGGTGGTACCAAGCAACAGGTAGGGTTAGTAATGGGTTGCTTTGCCATTGGTCTGTTGCTGTTTAGAAACCCACTGGGGCGTATGGCAGACCTGCGCAGTCGCAAGTTGGTAGTAATTATTGGTACTATCGCTGTCGCTCTAGCGCCTTTGGGCTATCTATTTACCCAGTCGATTAGCCTGTTGATGCTGGTTCGAATGTTTCATGGCATCAGTATTGCAGCCTTTACCATCGGTTATCTGGCTCTAGTCACCGATTTGTCCCCTGTTGACAAGCGAGGTGAGTTAATTGGTTACATGAGTTTGGCAACACCGATTGGTTTAGGTCTCGGACCTGCGCTGGGGGGTTTTCTACAACAAGAGGTTAGCTACACTGTTTTATTCTTAGTGTCTGCAGCTCTAGGTGGGCTGGGTGTGCTGTTAGGGAGTCAGATTCGTGAACCAATCAGGCATGCTAAACAAAAGCCGAGAAAATCAGAATCTTGGTTAAACTCGAGTTGGCAGCTATTGGTCAAACTATGGGAGCTGTTAAGCAGCCCTCCTCTTGGAATTCCAGCTTTGGTCATGCTGTTGTTCGGTATAGTATTTGGAACAAAAGTTAGCTTTGTCTCTCTGTTTATTCGAGAGACTGGTATTAATCTCAATCCAGGATTGTTTTTCACAGCTACTGCGATCGCTAGTTTTGTGATTCGTGCATTAACTGGTCAGGCATCTGATCGGTATGGACGAGGAGTATTTATCACCGCTAGTGTGGTTTGCTATATCATCTCAATGTTGATGATTTCCCAGGCTGAAACCGGAGTTGGATTTTTACTAGCTGGTTTATTAGAAGGAGCTGGCACTGGACTATTCATACCGATGATGACTGCTTTGATGGCTGACCGCTCCTCTGCTGATCAACGGGGTCAGGTATTCGCTGTCTGCATTAGTGGGTTTGATTTAGGGATTGGTCTAGCTGGGCCGATCTTTGGTTATTTCGCTGACCTCTTAGGATATCGAGGGATTTTTTCCTGTGGTGCTGGTATAGCATTTTTGGCACTGATTATCTTTATGACCCAGTCCAACAAAAATTTATCCCGTTCCCTCAGATTTGCCATCGGTCGTGAACGGGATTTATATGCTGTAGATACTATAATGTCTTAGCTTATTAAACGGGCTAGGAGGGATTCGAACCCCCGACACCGTGGTCCGTAGCCACGTGCTCTAGTCCACTGAGCTACAAGCCCTTAACTGCTGCCACTTTTCTGTGGGTCAACAGTTACTTATCATAACACATAGATCAAAAATTTTGCAATACTCTTGTGGAAATCAATCGCTCGCTATCCCATCTCGATAGTCAAGGTCAAGCTCAGATGGTCGATGTTTCTGGCAAAGAGCTTACGAAGCGTCAGGCAGTAGCCGCTGCTCAGGTACGGATGAAAACCACAACCTTCAACACTATCCAAGCTGGTAATGCCCCCAAGGGTGATGTCTTAGGAACCGCTAGGCTGGCTGGGATTATGGCAGCAAAGCAAACGTCCCAACTGATTCCTTTGTGTCATCCCTTGCCCTTGCACAAGATAGAAGTTCAAATTGAACCTAACCCCCAACTACCGGGATACCAGATTCAGGCATCTGTGACTACTAAAGCTGAAACTGGTGTCGAAATGGAAGCACTAACAGCAGTTTCTGTTGCGGCTTTGACCCTTTACGATATGGCCAAAGCGTTGGAAAAGTCTATCGAGATTCAATCGATTCGCCTGTTGAGTAAGACCGGAGGTAAATCCGGGGATTACCAAATCTCAGGGGATTGCTAAGTTAAGGAATCAGCTCAAGTCAAGTTGGGTCAGCACTTAGCACTGATCCACTGAGGCACTCAGTTGCCAATTACCGTTTGAACAGGAAATCTATGGCTCAGATTAGGTTTCTCGCAAACGTGGCATCAGTTCCACAAGATTACAGGGGGAATTTCCCAAATCGAGCTGGTCTTTGATAATCTGCTCCCAACCTGTTCGACAAGCTCCAGAAGACCCAGGCAGACAAAAGATGTATGTTCCGTTAGCCACACCAGCCAGGGCACGAGATTGGATAGTAGAAGTCTTAATCTCTTGGTAGGAAATCATGCGGAAAATTTCACCAAAGCCCTGGATTTCCTTATCCAGGAGGGGTTGAATCGCTTCTGGTGTACCATCTCGACCAGTAACACCAGTTCCTCCTGTAGTCAAGACTACCTGTACGGATTCGTCAGCAATCCATCGGGAAACCACCTCACGGATTTTGTAGATGTTGTCTGGAACAAGAACCTTTTCCGCTAAGTGATGCCCCGCCTGGGTTAAACTCTCAACCAGCAGCTTACCGGACTTATCCGTGGCTTCGGTACGGGAATCGGACACCGTCATCACTGCAATCTTTAAAGGAACAAACTGTTTGCTTCGGATCATGTTCAATCCAACATTAGGTTCTAAAATAAAATTAACTGACTAGGGTCGGGATCAGATCAAGCCCCTACACAACTCAAAACTGACAAATATCTATGCCTCCTCGTTGGCCTCGTAAACCTGATCGACGTGATCCAGCCTACCGTCGTCTAGATGACCGCATGAACTTTGCTGTACATGTGGCAATTTTTGCTGCTTGTAATTCCGGAGTGTGGTTCTTCAAAACTATACAGTATGCTCAATGGACTTGGGCATACTGGTTTACTGGTCTGTGGGGATTGATTTTAGTAGGGCATGGGGTTTATATATTTGCGATCGCAAACTATACCCCCCTGACTACTCAAGAACCTCCAACCGAATCCCCTCAAGGATGAAATCACCGAAGATAATTGTAGTAATTGATTTTTTGTTGACTGTTGACGGTTAACTGTTGACGGTTAACTATTGACGGTTAACAGAAAGCCAGCAAATAAACTCCGGTCTTTTAATACAAGGTGATGAGTAAACTTTTTTGAGGAAACATTTTAACTTTAAACCTTCAACTTTAAACCTTCTTTAGCTATCCCAACATGCAATTAATTAGAAACAGCTAATTACCATGGCTAATCCAACTTCTACAGAAGCAATCGAAACTCTTGCTGCTGAAATTGGCGACAAAGTATATATTGATGTAGCCAAGTGGCATCTCTACCTCAGGGATGCTCATCTACATACCACTTTGGCTGAACAATTTTATCCCCTACTAATCGATAACACTAATACAATCACAGAAGACCAGATGATGCCAATCCTGCAAAGCATTCAGGTGAAGCTAGGTGGTGGTAAACGGCAAGTTCCCCTAGCAGATTTGCTACCCATGCAGTGTCAGATGGATCTAATCGATATTCTCGAAGAGTATCAAAGACAGCTGTAAGTGTCTGAAAATAGGCAATTTTCAGATAACTAATCACAAATAACAAAAAATTGGGTAACTTTAACAGCTACCCAAATAATTCTGCTTGTTCTTGGTTCACCAAAACAGCAAAGGTTTTCCTGTGAAGCGTGAAAAACTAGGCAGTTACAGCTTTTTTCGCCACAGCACTTAACTCACCGTTGGCATACTTAGTTGCAAAAACATCGATAGTCGCTTGCTTGATCTTGCTAGCATTACCAGCAGTACCAAAGGCTTCGTAACGCTTCAAGCAAACCTGCTTCATATACTTGATAGAAGGCTTGAGGAAGTGACGGGGGTCAAAGTTAGAAGGATCTTTGGCAGCAGCTTCCCGGATAGCAGCAGTAATAGCCAAGCGGTTGTCGGTGTCGATGTTAACCTTACGGACACCGCTCTTAATACCCTTTTGAATTTCTTCAAGGGGTACACCATAGGTTTCAGGAATAGAACCACCGTACTGGTTGATCATGTCAAGCCACTCTTGAGGCACAGATGAGGAACCGTGCATCACCAAGTGAGTGTTAGGCAGACGGTTATGAATTTCTTCAATGCGACTAATGGCAAGAATTTCTCCAGTCGGCTTGCGGGTGAACTTGTAAGCACCGTGGCTAGTACCAATAGCTACAGCTAGAGCATCAACTTGGGTGCGCTCAACAAATTCAACTGCTTCGTCGGGGTCGGTCAATAGTTGGTCGCGAGTCAGAGTTCCTTCAAATCCGTGACCATCTTCTTTGTCACCTTTACCGGTTTCCAGTGAACCTAGGCAACCCAGTTCCCCTTCAACACTAACACCGATAGCATGGGCAACTTTTACTACTTCGGCAGTAACACTGACGTTGTAATCGAAGCTGGCTGGAGTCTTAGCATCAGCTTCCAAGGAGCCATCCATCATCACACTGGTGAAGCCATTACGAATTGCCGAATAGCAGGTGGCTGGGCTATTGCCATGGTCTTGGTGCATGGCAATGGGAATATGAGGGTAGGATTCCACCGCTGCTGTGACCAGATGGCGGAGGAAGTTCTCACCTGCATATTTGCGGGCACCACGAGAAGCTTGTAAGATTACCGGACTATCCGCTTCTTCAGCAGCCTGCATGATAGACAGGATTTGTTCCATGTTGTTAACGTTGTATGCTGGAATCCCGTAGCCGTTCTCAGCTGCGTGATCCAACAGTAGCCGCATGGGTACAAGTGCCATATTATATTCCTCCTAACTTTGTTTGTTAGCTATTCCGGCGAGAAGCCTCACGTCTGACACTCCCTAGTGACTCGTGAACAGAATCGCCAGTCCAGACATGTAAATCTAGTTGCTTCTAGACAGCGATGCAGCGAGGTCTTGGGGGAAACCCCCATGAGCGACTGCATCAAGACAGGTTAATTCTTTAGATAATCTTAAGATATTTTGCAGCTTTTATTCAAATTTCTTAATTAGATCATCTAGAGAAAGCTGAATCTATAAAACTTGACAAAAATCCCCAAATATAGAAAATAATCCCCAACCACCCCTGGGTAAAATCTGGATAAACAGTAAAGTATAGGTAGTTTTGCTATTATTTTTGATAATAGCTCCTAACCTTTCTGATTGGAACAATAATTTAAGCTTCGTTGGCGAGTGCGGGTTCTGACAAGCCCAGGAAGTATCCCTCTTAAACCACAGAGGTGGTCAACTGTTTATCTTGTACCTAGTACCTAGAATTTGTATCGATAGAGATATACGGCTATCTAAAAGTTAGGTCAAAATGGGTCGCCCGGGACTCGAACCCGGAACTAATCGGTTAAAAGCCGAGTACTCTACCATTGAGTTAGCGACCCGGTAAGCTTTTATCAAACATACCTTTACTAAGAATATCACATTGATAAGGAAATGTCTAGGGAAATTTAGAAAAATTT
>NZ_JAAHHE010000008.1:0-4243 GCF_010692525.1 Moorena sp. SIO3B2 | reverse complement strand
AGTCACCTGCCAAGGCAAATTACGGGCAAAGCCGTGTTGTTTGAGAGTATAGTCTTTGCCAAGGTATGTATAAGTATCATTAACTAAGTTCCCACAGATGGGGAAGAGGATGGGAATGCCACCCCGTACACTCAGATTGGGATCTTTAAAGCGTTCCGCATCAAGATAAAAAATCTCCTGACCTTGGATATTCCACCGAATGACAATGCCACCTCGTTCAGGAACCACTTCTAATCGAGATTGGGCATTGTGGTCAGTGAGAATGTAAGTTTCGTATTGGTCTTGAGTGCGTACGATCTCAAACACTGGCTTTTCTCCCTTACGATTTAAAATCCGATTTATCAGTCTATTGAGTGCCTAATCGCTTTTGATCACAGCAAAAGCCTATTTTTGAGTGACTCTGACTGCGATCGATGGCAGGTTGGCAGGTTGGCAGTTTTTTTTACAAAATTCATGCTTAGTGCCAAGCACGTACAGGGATTAGTATGTCACAATGATGGGTATGTGGAACCTGTAGACACCTACCAAAATGCTTGCTTCTTGAACCAGGAGGCTTTAGCCACGCCGACGTTTATAAGCAGTAGGGTTTCTCCTGCTGTATCCTATAAATAGCCAAGTCGGTGACAAACCTGACAGCTAAGAAGACTAAGGGGAACGGTATAGCTCTTTTTGAGCCAAGTTCGGTAGTAGTGTGTTTAAACCGCCACAACAGTGTGAGTCAAATCTTACTGTGAACGTTGCAAGTAGCCGGTTTTTAACCGCTTTAGCAATATCCGCTCATAATCCCCTATGTTTCAACTTGGGGGAGTTGTTAAATTCTTACTCCATTATCTGTATAAGGATGCTAGTGGAATCTGAGTTTCCAACTAAACAGGTAAGGGGTCTCCCTTTATACCCGCGCTTCATGCGCGGGAGGGGAATTACCTGGCTGAGTCTCTTGGTTTTGGTATGATAAATTGATGGCGGTTGGACTGCCGCTCAATGGCTGTGGTAAATCGATACAGGATATCGAGGAACAGTAAGTCTCATTCGTGAGTTTGAGAAGCCTACATCAAATCAAAGATTATGATGTAGGAGTAGTCACATAACTATAGAGTGACCATACCCCCAAACACCATCTCTAACAGACTACAGCACCATTGCTGGCAAGCAGGAGAAATCGGTTAGGGCGGTATAGGTTGCTGAATTAAGGGATGTAGCGCCGACCTCAGGGGGTTTCCCAAACTCGCGCTCTGCATCAAGACAATGCATAAAAACAGAAAAATAACAAGCGAGAGTTAGCCACCTAATTTATTGGGTGGACAGCGTTCCCGTAGCGTGGCCAAAGGCCAGCGCGCTGGGATTTATCAAGGGCTTTCGTGTTAAAATAGAATCGTGAGTAAGAACAAGGTTGGTCGCGTTTATATTTTGCGCTTTTCGGTGAGATTCCGGACATTTGGAGACGGGGTATATCCTACGACCATGGAACAGGCAAACAATGGAGCAAAAAGTAGTGATTTATTGCCCTGATTTGTTTGGTACAACCACTCCGAAAGCTATTGTGCAATTAAATTAAAAGTAAATCCACCGGTTAACTTTTTGTTAATCCGTTCGCGTAGCTTGGCCAAAGGCCAGGGAGGTAGGGCAGTTTTGAGTCTGCCACAACAAAAGAGACTAGACTCACTCTCTAGTAAGTTTTATAAGCGTCGTGCAGCGCGGTTTTAACCCGCGTAACGACACGACTCTTAGAATCCACGCGATTTCAATCCGTGGAGAACTCAAAATGCAGAAAAAAAGTAATCAATGACACGAGCAGCGTTAATCAACTCAAACTCAAGCTCGCTTCTAATGCAAGCTACACTCTCAAGCAATGAACATAAAAGACTATTAAGCTATTTTAATCTTTAACAAGGAATAGACAAACCCGCTTGATTCCATGTTAAGTTAACCAAAAATGATTTCAAGTCAACCCCTACCCTTTAGGGCTGGGGATACGAGGAGTGAGCTACAATTATTTATTGGTAATCCTTATAAATTCTTGGAATCTATTTTTGCTGCTGATGGCGGCTCGACAAATCAAGTAAATGGTATTTTAGTCGCCAGAGCCAACAAAAAAAGGATCTGGAGTATTCCTGCTCTGGTTGCTCAGGTTTATTTTAACCTTCCATAGTATCTCATCATCGCAATGATGGAGAGAATCCCGCCAATTCTATTCGTGGGAAGTATGTCAGAATAAAGTTGTTTCTAGAGAAACTTAACCGCTTACTTCACCAGTAAAACCAAGAGTTATCTGCAACAGGAGAAGCCGAATATGCTACACCGCAAGATTTATCAACTCTGCTGCGATGGTCGTGAGGTCTGCGTTTTCTTGCGGGATCAGCAACGTTGGATTGAACACGCCCGCATTGTTGATATCGAGGGAGATTTAGTCACAATTCGTTATGAAACAGACGAAGAGGATGAGATCAGTTCCTGGGAAGAAATGGTCCGCTTGGAAAGCATAGGCTCTGTCAGTCACAAGCTAGCTTCTGTTTTCCGAGGTAATGTTGATCCGATAGTCTCTGATGATTGTCCGGAGGCTGAACAAATTCACCCCCGCTCCCAAGACTTAAATCAGGACTAGATTATTCATTGTTAATGGACAACCAACCGTTAAGGGTGAGTAAAAACTAATCGAAAATGTCGCAGAGTCTACCAAAAACTCTTATTATTTGTTAGACTTAAATTAGGTAACACCGAAAGCGATTATTATGTAACTTAAATTAAAGCCGAAAACCAAGGGTTTAATAGTTGCGCTTAGATCCCGGTGTTATAACTTTTTTGACATTTTTATGGCGCTCGCGGGATATTCCTGAGAGCTTTGGGAGATACCCCCTGGATGCGAAAGCATCTTGCATTGGCGGACTTTGGTCTATCTTGGTAGACTTTGGTAGCTAAAAAGTATCGGAAAATTGATAACTCACAATTAGCTAGCAATTTTCCCTTAACTATTCGTTACTCAAGGGGTTCTATCCGTTCAAAAACTGGACAGTACCCCTCCAGTGTTACTTTAAAACCATAGAGAGCTGAGGCTGGATTCCAGCAGCGCTGCCCTCTTTGGTACAAACAATTACCACAACACTCGATATTAATTGGTATCTTGGCTCTGCCCCCTTGTTTGAGTAGTTCTCGTTGTGACAATCCCCGCAAGACCAGTTCTTCTCCTTGCCAGCGGGCTTCTACTAAACCAGTATCAGCGAAATTTTGCCAACGAGGATCCGTTGCGATCGCCCTTGAAAGAGTGATATAGACAAGTGTATCTAATTCATTCAACTCTCCTTCATAGTTTGTTTCCGTTGGTAGAGCAGGTCTGATAAAGGTATCACCGATGGGAAGTTCTACGAGTGTTCCTGCTGCTGGCGTATGGAGATGATATCGATTTTGTAATTCTTCCAAACCAGCAAGATCAGCGAGGTAGGTAGGAGAGCCGTGAACAAAAATCACATGTTGAGGTCGAAGATTATGAATCAACTGGGTGGTTCCCAGACAATCCCCATGTTGAGCCAGCAGATAAGTTTCAACCTTAAGAGATCCGTACTCATCGATTGGATCCAAAGATTTAAGATGTTCCGGTTGTAGGACAACCCAAGAACGGTTCTCTTGCTGCCAGTACTCCCTCCAATCCATGTTTAAGTCAGTGAGGATAATACAGGGAGATTTACCGATAGCATCTCGGTGCTGGAGATCTAACCGCCGCACCCGAGGGCGTACCCGCTCATCCCAAAACAAGGCTTGATGTCGGGCAAAATTTTGTACTGAGCTGGGAAAGTGAGACAGCAGTTCTAAGTAAGCATTACAACCAGCAGCCACGTTTCCATTGACCCAAATATCAAGGTCGCGTCCTGTAAAGTGGTGATGAGAGCGCAGGAGCATCAGGATTTCTTGACCTAGACCTAAGGTAGGCACTGGCAACACAACTGAGTTATTGGTAGCAATGGCCTGCTCAATACGCTCTACTAGTTGATTTTCTTGTTGCCGCCGATGGGGATGTCGAGCAGTGCCATAACTGCCTTCTACAATTACCACATCCGGCTGTGTCCCCCTGAGCGATTCAAGGGATAATCCCTCCACCAGCCGTGAGTTAGACAGGAAAAAGTCACCGGTGTAAAGCAGTCGGTAAGTTCGATGGCGAGTGGTGTAAGTGAGTAAAAATGCTGCTGCTCCTGGCAAGTGTCCAGCTGGGAACAATTGAGCAGTGAGTCCCTCACAGAATTCTACAGGGGTA
>NZ_JAAHHE010000799.1:0-1732 GCF_010692525.1 Moorena sp. SIO3B2 | reverse complement strand
TAATTTACTTTGCGATCGCATTTTTAACCAATATCCTGACCATGCCAAAGTGGTTTTACTCAACAACCGTTCCGATCGACTACCACGAGTAGGGTTATTCGCTAATCTTGCTAAGAGCTTGAGCTTTGATCGAGTGGTTACCATCGGAAGCTGCGAAGCAGAAGTACAAAAGTTATTCGCCAGTGAACCAGAACGTTTAGTGTTACTGGGTGACTCTACTCCGTTTAAAGATGCTCCTGGGACGACCTTACTAACCCAAATTACTGAAATCATAACGGAGCAAAAGATTCTGTTGGTGGGAGCTGTCAATATCCATACTCCTCAAGCCCAAGAACTCTTAAGTTTATTCCAAACCTTAGTCCAGGCTGCAAAATTGGAAGCAGTACCAAAACCGAAACAGAAAAAGAACAAACAGCAAAGGATCCAACAGAAACGACTCAAACAGAAACGACTCAAACAGAAACGATTCAAACAGAAAAGAACCAAACAAAAAGTATGTTCGAAACCATCAATACGTCAGAAATCACTCGTTTAGCCTTGCTGATTGGGGCTTATTCAGCCCTTCATTACAAAAAAACTGAAGGGGTAATCCCAGGGGGGATTATTGTTCCAGGGCTTTTAGTGGTAAGCCTAATCTTGTCGCCCATGTGGGGGATTAGCTTAATTGCTTTGGCTTTTGTTTTATATGCTTTCTATCAATGCTACTTTAAACAATCGTCCAAACCTCGAACACCAATGTATATTTTGGCAATGATATCCCTATTTTCAGTTTATCCGATTGCCATCCTATACGACAGCTTAGGCTGGATGGAATTATCCCAGGATAGTCTGACCGGTAGTTTGCTCCCCGCTATCATTGCCTTTAGTTGGCTTAAACAGAAGCGGTTGAAGGTTCTACAAGGTATTGGTATCACTACCCTATTTACAGGGGGAATAGTGGCGACAATTTATTGGCTGGGTTGGTCTTGGCTCGATCTCGATTTTAATATTGTTCATCCTGCCTATGCCGATCAACTGGATATTGAGTTCAATTATCCGATGTTTCAATTTGGGATAGTACTGCTCTTAGGTTACTGGATTTACCAAAAGTCATCAGTACGATCCGGTGGTTATATTGTGCTTTCCGCTGCTGCTGCTTTGTTAATGGAACCCCTTAGTGCGGTTGCTTTTTTGCTGGGATGCCTGTTAGTTGGTACGTTAAGTTGGTTTATTTCTCGCTATAGCCTGATCATAGGACTTAATCGTTATAGTTTAGTGTTATTTATGAGTGTAGTCTATGTTTGGGGTGTGGAATTATTAGTACTGCTAGTTAATCCGACATTAGTTCCCTTCCGGGGCTTAAATTTATTAGTTGTAATTGCTATGATATCCTTGGTGAATGATGCCCTACTGTATTGGAAACAAGGAGGGGTAAAGTATATGACGCTTATTGGTTTGGTGGCAATTGTTATTCATGTATTAGCAAATAAGATAGCGTTTTTATTTTAAATGTGACCATAAGCTATCAGCTATCAGCGTGTCGCGTATCAGCTATCAGCTAATGCGCTACGCGCACGCTACGCGAACGTAAGCATTCAGTTATCAGCGATTAGCGCTACTTGAGGTGCTACTTGAGGTGCTATCAGCTTTGTGGCACAGGCTTCGACGCATCGGACCTAACTCAAATTAAACGAATACTTAGCCCTTTTCTTGATGCACTCGCTCACGGTAGGGGCTGCATCGCTTATTCGCG
>NZ_JAAHHE010000798.1:0-1740 GCF_010692525.1 Moorena sp. SIO3B2 | reverse complement strand
GAAAGCTTCTTTGTTGTGCCTGATTTTTTCTTGCGCTTAGACATCGTTGGCTATTCTTGGCCTTTTTGTCTATTATACCCCAAAAAATCCCGTTTTATCCCGCTTTTTGACTACTTAATTGCAAGGCTTATGAGAAGTGGCCTTCTAAAAAGTAATTATTTCACATATTGAGCCCCTCAATGCTCTAAGGGAATCACTATTTTGTATTACACTATTGACACTTTGTAGTATATTATGTTATATATATATAACAGAGTAATACAGGACGAACACCTGCTTGCTCTGAAGCACCTTGAAAACTTCAGAGAATGTGTCCAGGTCGCCTAATGGTAGGGCATTGGTCTGCAAAACCGATTGTGTGAGTTCAATTCTCACCCTGGACTTCAAATATTGCAGTTCCAGGGCAGGTTCAATTCCCGTCGGCACTGCAAATTGGGTTGGTATCCAAGTCCGGTTAAGGAACCCGTCTGTAAAACGGATGCCTCTGTGCGCCGTAGGTTCAAATCCTACCCAACCCATTCTGGAGAGGTCGCTATTGGCAGGGCAAGCTGTTTGCTAGACAGTTGTAGATGTAAGTCTACTGGGGGTTCGACTCCCTCTCTCTCCGCGTTGTGGGAGTGTAGTGTAATGGATCAACACGCTGGTCTTCGGAACCAGAAATCGGGGTTCAAATCCCTGCATTCTCGCTAATCCTGGGAGTGTAGCCTAACGGATAAGGCATCAGTCTTCTAAACTGACGAATGTAGGTTCAAATCCTGCCACTCCTGTTATGCGTAAATAAGCTGAAATCCTTCTGTATAAGGAGACGTCTAAATCGAAAACCTAGCAATCCATCCACGTTGTACAAATTGCGGTAACTCAGATGCTACATCAATAGCTAATTCATCAGCAGCCAGGTCTTGACAAATTGCTTCAAATCGATTTTCTCCTTGAAAAGCCTTCAGCAGTTGCCATTCTGCTTTTGTTGGCAGCTCAATGCGCATATCATAACCATTGCGCCAGAGGAATAGTTGTATCCCCCCTTCATCTAAATTGACTTGCTGATCACCTTGGTATTCAGGTTGATTAACTTCCCAAATGCGATGGATCGGGTAAGCTGACTCAATCAGAACACTATTTTTAGGTAAATGGAAAATCAGTTCTCCCCATTTGTCTTGGGGAACTGTACTCAATGCTTGGACATCTAACCTGGTAGCCTCTTCACCATTAAACACCCGATGCCAGTGCCACTCTAACCTGGCTACATCTGGTAAGTAGGGTAACTGTTTTGCTGGCTCAAAATTCGCCAAAAAATCAGGAAAGTATTCGCCATAATTTCCTAAATCCATTGATATCGAAGGAAAGCGTTGGATATAGCTTATCGCTGTTCCATCAAAAAATTTCTCTCCCACCAAACAACAGCAGACTGGATAAATTGACATTAAGGTTTGGCTCAGGTTGCCTAGGACACTGCTACGATAAATCGCTAACCCTTGATCAGGGGTCAATTGTTTAGCTGCTTTGATGTGTTGAGCAATGGTTTGTGTACTGGCAGGATTATTTTCAAAAACAGCATCGTAAAATAACTGTTGTAGTGTCCTTAATTCCATCTATTTACCTGATCTAAATACGTAAGCTATCAGCTATCAGCTATCAGCTATCAGCTATCAGCTATCAGCTATCAGCTATCAGCTATCAGCTATCAGCTATCAGCTATCAGCTATCAGCTATCAGCTATCAGCTATCAGCTATCAGCTATCA
>NZ_JAAHHE010000797.1:0-1741 GCF_010692525.1 Moorena sp. SIO3B2 | reverse complement strand
TTTAGATGGAGTGCGATCGCTACTCCAACGGCAGTTGATTATGCTCAAAATTGATAGTTGATAATTCAAGCATTCAGCGGTCAGCGGTCAGCGGTCAGCGGTCAGCGGTCAGCGGTCAGCGGTCAGCGGTCAGCGGTCAGCGGTCAGCGGTCAGTGGTCAGTGGTCAGTGGTCAGTGGTCAGCGGTCAGTGGTCAGCCTTCAGCGTGGCACAGTAGGGCATTAGCTGATAGCTGATAGCTGATAACTGATAACTGATAACTGATAGCTGATAGCTGATAACTGATAGCTGATAGCTGATAGCTGATAACTGATAGCTGATAGCTGATAACTGATAGCTGATAACTGATAGCTGATAGCTGCATCCCGATTCCCGATTCCCGATTCCCGTTCCCCTCCTGGGAGGGGTTAGGGGTGGGTTCCGATTCCCGATTCCCGATTCCCGATTCCCTGTTCCCTGTTCCCTATTCCTAATTTCAACACTTCTGCCATTAGCCATTACCCAATGACAAATGACAAATGCTTGCCCAAGGTTTCAGTAGTTGTACCAATCTACAACGGTGAAGCAGATTTACCAGAGTTAGTCCGTTGTTTACAGGAACAGACCTATGCCACTGACCAAGTAGAGTATCTTTTAGTGGATAATAATAGCAGCGATCGCACAGCCTCACTCATCCAAAGTGCTGTTACTGAGGGAGCATCTGAGGGCATAACTTTCCACTACATCCTGGAAGACCAGATTCAAAGCTCCTATGCCGCCCGTAACCAAGGAATTCGAGCAGCTAAGGGGGAAATAATTGCCTTTACTGATGCAGACTGTCGTCCCCAACCCCATTGGTTAGCAGACCTGGTCTCACCCTTTGCTAACTTTAGTATTGGTATTGTTGCTGGTCAAATCATCGGGTTGCCCGGTAAAACCTGGCTAGAAAAACACGCTGAGTATCATAATGTTCTATCTCAGGAACATACGTTAAACAATTCTTATTGTCCTTACGGTCAAACCGCTAACCTAGCAATCCGACGGCAAGCATTTGAGGAAGTGGGATTGTTCCGTCCTTACCTGACCACTGGTGGTGATGCTGATATGTGCTGGCGGATTCAAAAGCAAAGCAACTGGCAATTACACCTTGCTCCAACCGCTATAGTGGAGCACCGACACCGTTCCACTTTTCGGGAGTATCACAGTCAATGGCATCGGTATGGTCGCTCTAACCGTTACTTACATCAGCTCCATGGTGTGCCCTTGATGCGGGATATTCCACCCACGGAATATCTGTATCGGATCAGTCGTTGGTTGCTGAAAGAACTACCGCGCAATAGTATTAATGCGATCGCAGGCAAAACCGATCCCATTGAGCTAATCAGCACACCGATTGGTCTGTTTGGAACTTGGGCAAGGGCAAAGGGACAACAGCAAGCCCGGCTGCCAGACAAAGCTGATCAGATTGAGTGGCTTTCCCATGGAAGCTGATAGCTGCATCCCGATTCCCGATTCCCGATTCCCGATCCCCTCCTGGGAGGGGTTAGGGGTGGGTTCCGATTCCCGATTCCCGATTCCCGATCCCCTCCTGGGAGGGGTTAGGGGTGGGTTCCGATTCCCGATTCCCGATTCCCGATCCCCTCCTGGGAGGGGTTAGGGGTGGGTTCCGATTCCCGATTAATCAGAAATCACTTATTAGGTTCATGTAGGGTGGGCAGTGCACCAGACAGATAATCAAGCTTGCAAAGCCCGTTGGTAGGCAC
>NZ_JAAHHE010000796.1:0-1742 GCF_010692525.1 Moorena sp. SIO3B2 | reverse complement strand
AGGATGCCATTTTACACAGTAGCGATCGCACTCAGGTCTTTGAAGAAATTAAGAGGGTTTTGCAGCCAGGGGGAGAGTTGATTTTTACTGACCCCATGCAAAGGGAGACTTGTCCACCAGGGCTACTGCAACCAGCCTTTGACCGTCTGGGTATCAAGGATATGGGTTCCTATCGCTTTTATAGTCAGACAGCCCAGGAATTGGGTTTTGAGCAATTGCACTTTATTGACCTTTCTGAACATGTGCCTACCCATTATCGACGATTTGGGGAAGAAGTGCGCGTACGCTATCAGGAGGTAGTCAGAATTACTTCCACCGAATTTGCCGATAAAACCTTGAAAAGCATTGAACCCTGGATCGAGTATTACGAAAAAGGGTACATGCAGTGGGGCATTTTGCATTTTCGCCTGGGGTAAAATTTTTGGGAGTCAAGCTGTGACCATTTACTTTTACGACATTAGCGAAAAGCCCTATGGTTGTTTCTCCAACTTTTCCCCCCATGGGTTTGAACTGGACGGACTCTGGTGGCCCACCTCAGAGCATTATTTCCAAGCCCAGAAATTTGCTGGTACCTCCCATGTAGAAGAAATTCGCTCTTGCAAGACTCCCGCAGAAGCTGCGAGCATGGGACGAGAGCGTACTCGTCCTCTGCGTAGGGATTGGGAAGAAATCAAAGATGATGTTATGGGGCGAGGCTTACTCTGTAAGTTTCAAACCCATGCTGATATCCGCGAAATTCTGCTGGGGACAAGGGACGAACTAATTGTCGAAGATGCTCCCCAGGATTATTATTGGGGTTGTGGTAAAGATAGGAGCGGTAAGAATCGCCTGGGAGAAATTTTAATGGAAATCCGAGCTATCTTAAGGGAATCTTGAGCAGGAGGAATTCCGAACAACCATGACAGAGTTAATGAAGGCAGTTATTCTTACTGAATTTGGGGCATTGCTTAATAATGGAATGATTTTAAGCATTTTGTAGAATGGGCATCTTGGTGGAACTGGCATCTTGCCAGTTTCAATCCAGTTTCAATATATTTTCGGGCGGGCAGGATGCCCACTCTACTCCTATTCATTCAAAGATTCAGTAACACCTAAAAAAGAGCCCGAAAAACTGGTACATACCCAAAGTACCTAAACCAGTCCGGAAAAAGGTAGAACTGTTAATTAAAGTTGGAGCTTGTAAGGGTTTTATGGCTCTACCGGATTGGGGATGTAAAACTGTCAGTAAATAATTAATCTAATCTTGATTGGGCGGGAGTTTTAGTTGTTCAGATAAGGATTTTTCAGAAATAACCTGCCCAATCATACTTAGTGGGCTCATACTTACTGGGCAATAAGCGCGGTTTTCTGCATAGTAGGTTCCCTAGAGCCGTTTTTCTGTGCTCCATCCACAATGCTTGATCCGAAATCCTTCCCACATAACCAGGATTTTTGACTTTTTCAACACGAAATCACCTTGGAATAACCATGACACTATCACAACCGGAAAAACAATATCCTCTATCAAAAGACGAAGCTTTGATTTACGATTGGCGCATTCATAGTATTCGCCAAGCACTGAAACAAAAAGGAAAAGCCACAGGTCCTTTGCATATTGAAGATTTGCTAGAATTGAATCACCTAGACCAATACCACTACTTTGGCACCAAAGCTTGCGATCGCGCTATCAACCGTTTGGCACTATCCCCCAACTCGCGAGTTTTGGACATTGGCAGCGGTGTTGGTGGGCCTGCTCGATACAT
>NZ_JAAHHE010000795.1:0-1751 GCF_010692525.1 Moorena sp. SIO3B2 | reverse complement strand
AATCACAGCGCTCAAAGTAGAGTACTCCGCAGTCATGGCGTTTGTATTCCGATGGATTGTATAGAACTTTAAATGTGAAAGGAATTGCTGCTGCATTCAAATATTTTGTCATGCTATCCATGACAGCAAGGGCTCCATCTGGTGTCAGATTAAAATAGATTCGCCCTGTTTTAGAATCGATATCACCATTGCCCTGTCGCTCTTGACCAACATTACCCACTGCTACATAAAAGCCATTTTGCATTAAATTCTTGGGCATCCGGATGGCAACGAGGCTGCCGATAGTAGCAGATTTTTCCTCAGATTTGAGATGAATCTCCCGTTCAATATGCATAGTCAAACTACCTTTGGTGACGGCTATTGAACCATCGGTTTCTTCTGAGATTACCTGCCAATTGGGAGCAAAGTAGCCTGTGCCTTGATTTTTGGCGTGGAGTTGTTGGTAAAATTCTAGGTCTATTCCCAGCAGGGTATTGTTCTCTAAGTTTTGATGGGGTGCTATATCCGCGCGACTTGTGTTGAGTGCCAGGGGAGTGCGCAGATAGCCATTGTAATAGATGCCATAGAGGAAATTTCTCAGCAGTAGACTGAGATACTTATGCTGTATGTCTTGAGGAAGTTGCTGAAAGCGGGCTACTGTTTGATCAGGTATGGCGAAGGGTTGATAGTTGGGATGGTTGATACAAAAATTGGACTGGATTTCAATGTTGTTAACAATGTCTTCCAGAGCTGCTTGCTGTTGATTGGGAAAAGGGTTGTCGAATAGCATCGTAATTTAATTTAAAATTAGATGAGGTCTATATAGCAGTTTTCAATTCACAATTCACAGGTATGCTCAAAACCCTTTTCTAGGGGATTACCGGATTTGATGTCAGTTCTGATTCTGAGATCCCAAAAACTGTTGGCACAGATTGTTTTGGTCGGCAGAGTAGACTTTTGGCAACCTGGAGCATACAGATTCCAGTATTGTCGAAGGATTTCTGATAGTAAATCATTGCCTGAATTTGGTGAATCAGTGCCAAACCGGTAAACTGAACTACTCGTTTAAGCCAGTTGGGACGAGCCGACTCAATCCCGGGAAAAGCGGTAAGATAGGCTTGGGTTAGAGCAGCGATGGAGGGTTGAAGCACTTGTAAAGGAGTCACTGCTAGACCCAAGGATTCTTCTAATTTAATCGTGGGGTCTACTACTAAGCTACTTAACCAGATTCCCAAGTAGCTGGCGATTATGGTTCCAAGGTCAAAGGCTGGATCTCCCCAGGCACAACGTTCCCAATCAATCAGTCGCACCATGCTCTGATCCGGTGGTGAAGATGTTGAGAATTGCTCCCAGTCTCTATGAACCAAAATGTTATTCAATTTTAAGTCATTGTGGGTGAGGCAACTCGGATGCCAGTCAGTTTCCAAATCTGCGATCGCATTTCCCAGACTGGGGTAACGTTGATAGAGAACAAAGAACTTTAAGGCATTGTTAGGGATTGAGCCAAACATCTCTGGGCTAAGCCGTCCGATTCCTTTAGCTGGATTGCCAAACCGATAGGCAGATTTCCCCTTTGGTACCTGGTCTAGAAAATTACGACATTCTGGTTGATTGAAGGTAACACGATGGAGGTTGCCTAAAACTCTTCCGATATCAGTTGCGATCGCTTCAGGGAAAATTTGGTTTTGATAGTAGAAACTAAACAGGTCGAGATAGTTATTTAGATAGTTGTAGACCAGGATGCAATGATCGGGATCAAAATGAAGGATCTG
>NZ_JAAHHE010000794.1:0-1754 GCF_010692525.1 Moorena sp. SIO3B2 | reverse complement strand
CAACCCTTTAACAACCTTCAACCCTTTAACAACCTTCAACCTTCAACTATCCTTAACTGGTACCAGCTCTAATTGATAGCGATAGAGAGCCACAGGTTTTTCCAATGCTTTAAAGTAATCGGGGTCTTGTGGTGAAAGGTAAACCGCTGTGACTTGGTCAGCTTTAATGATCGGAGTAGGTGATTGATGGAACTGATATGCTGTTGTGGTTTCTACTTCGTTGAAAAAAGGTCGGCGAGTACCGCGAAAGACTTGGTTGACAACTTCTGTGGCATTGAACTGATCCGGAGCTGGTATTTCAGAAGCACGTCCAGTAATCACTGAAACTAGTTGGCTCCCGGTGCGCAGAATGGTAACCTGACGATTAGGGGAATTGGGGTCTACTTTGACGGCTCTAATTATGCGATCGCCTAAGTAAGCCCTAGCAATATTCAACCCATTGAACGCTCGGTCAGCAACCACCTCTTCAGCAACCACCTCTGAGGTAGGTTTTAATACTGATCGATTTTTTCTAGAACGTCGAGTTCTAAACGGAATAAACCAATCCCCAAGCCCTGAGCTTGATTTCCCAACTTGTTGAAACCGCACCAGAAAACTAATTGGCTCTTGTAGATGATTGCGATTACCTTCAAATCCTGGTGTCACTATTTCTGGTGCTAGAGGTGCTATCTGCTCGATCAGGGTGCTGGTAACTTTCCAAGTCCCCTTCATCCAAGTGGGATATACCAAATCCCCGGTCGCCGCTGTGACTGGCGGTTTGCTTTTCCAATCGGGAAACTGACCTAAACGCTCAGCTAACTCTCCTGCCTGAGCCTCACCACCAGCCAGGAGCAAGGTTAACACCAGACATAATCCCAGAATTCTTCTCACACCAACATTCCTCTCACCTTAGACTGGTCAGCTATCTTGCCCGTAAGGCAGGTCGCCCCATCTAATCAAGAATCAAAGCAAGAGGGGAGTGCTGACCATTACCATTTTAACTTTGGGTGTATGCGCTATCGGTGTTTCCACTGAGATATCCTTTTAGATATTCCTTAGCCTAATCTAGGGCTAAATGTCAAGTATAGTTCACTCTCGCGAGAACTGTCCAAAATTTGTAGAGTTCTTCCTAATCAATAGATTTTACTTACTTTTATTTCAATTCCTGGTAATTAAAAATTAGTCTAATCGGCTTACCATAAGATAGCTTTAAACTATGTGGCTATATCAAAAATATTTAGTGAAGTTAATATAAATTAACCGGAACAAAGTTAATCAGTAATGTTCATAATAAAAGAGTATATGTAATACTAGTGTATATACTGATATCTTCATAAAGGCTTCAAAATTTCAGTTAAGCTAACCAGCCTGATGTTTACCAAACCCTGACTCAGAGTACTATTCCCCTCAGTATTGTGATTCAGTGTGATTCAGTGTGATTCAGTGTGATTCACTCCTAAGCAGCTGATACCCCAGGGTGCATCTGACCTCAGCTTAAAAACAGACGTATTAGGAAATTGCTAATCTCATCCTGTAGTTGACTAATGCATTTTTGAATTCAGGATAGCCAATTCAAAACGATATTACCCATGAGCCAAATCAAATTAGCTGTGAGTCAAATCAGCCAGTCCCTGGCAGCCGTATCTTTGTTGGTAGCCCATATTGGTGTGATGCCAACTCAAGCACAGATTAAAGCCGATGATAGCACTCCGACCCAAGTCACCTCCGATGGCAATCAATTTGACATTGATGGTGGAACCCCCTCTGGAGATAAT
>NZ_JAAHHE010000793.1:0-1757 GCF_010692525.1 Moorena sp. SIO3B2 | reverse complement strand
AACACTGGGAAAGAGCTGGAAAATCATGGCAAGCCCTTCCCTAAAGCACCACTAGTCACATTTACCAACGGGATGCCGATTGATAACTAGTTTTTGCTGCTTCTTGATCTTCTGCCAGTTCTTCAGGAGTCATTTTCTGGAGTGCCTTTTCATAATAAGCCTGATCAGGTTTCCCTGTATTAATCACACTTTGAAGTAATGAAGAACGTTCACCCTCTGGATAACGGGCTTTCATGTACTCTGTATAACTTGGCATCTGTGATCTCTTGGCACATTCTAAGGAATAAGCCAGTATATCTCTGCGCCCATGATATTTATCATTAATATACCCTAGTTTTTCTCCAATCAAGTCTATTTGCTCATCCTTAGCACCAGCAGCAGCAGCTACCGCTAGAACAATAGCAGTACGTTCCTGGAAGGAGGCACAAGCACCACCAACACAAAATCCGGCGTGTCCATCATTTGCTCTGCCATCAAGTGCCGCTGTTCCTCTGCCAATCATGGGTATTTTTCTAGTTTCTCCATTAGGAGTTTTGAACGTAATAGAACCGAAAAAATTAACACCATCTTCTATGAATGGTTCGAGATAACTTTCTATAGTAAAAGGTTGCCGTGGCTGGTTATCAAGGATTAATTCTACGTCAACGATTTCTGTTGATACATCCTCTGTTTTAGTTCTATCCCCATCCGGCTCGGCGTAGGCATTGCCAGTTTCAATAAACTTGATGTCTAAGATTTTATTATTAAATCTAATGCCAAGCGCTTGCAAGGCATCAACTTGTGTTTCTGGATTAGATAGCTTACTAATTATTTCTGATATACTTACCTGTTTCCAGTCTAGAGTTTTGTAGGGATTACCTTCTCTGGCTCTAATTTTATAATCCATATTTGCTATTATTTAATCACATAATTTTACTCTAGTATAGATAATATGTAAATGACTTTTTGTGCTTAATTTTACGTTAGTTAGTGTTTGCTGAAGATATCATAGCTTTTAAACGTTCCAGCAAGAATGGATCGTCCGAGTATCGCTCCAAAGCTTGTGCGGCAGGTTTGTAGCCACCGGTTTTTTCATATATAGTAATCAACGCCTGTTTGACAGCATCTCTAACGTCAGATATAGCATCATTACGCCACCTATCCACAAGGATTGTTTGCACTAATTGGGTTTGTTCTAATTGCTGGTTTGAAATATTTAAATTACCTAATGCTTCGATTACAGACACCCGTGCTACCCAATCTCCCTCTTCTAAATTTTTGAGTTTTTGAATAATTGGGTTTAAGCTATCGCTATCTCCATGTTTACCTAGAGCCTTAGCGATCGCTACACATTCATCTGGGTCTTTGTTAGTCTTGTTAGTATTGAGTTTATCAATAAGCTCACTTACAGACATATTCTCAAAATTGACCGATTGCACCGGATTATGGTCTGTTAAAAACTTGGAATCAGTAATTTTTTCTTCTAACAGTTTTTCCGCATCTTTTGGATAAACTAGCTTTAAGTAATTAAATGCATTTAGTCTATCTTCACTAGTTGAACGATTAGAATCTATAATATATTTTTTTAATGCCTCCTTGGCAGCCTTGCGGACATTACTAAATTTATCTTGTCTAATAGCTTGGTATAAGGCATCTATCCCTACGGGAGGGATTAATTTCCCCAAAGCTTGTGCTGCTTGCAGACGCACAAAACTATCATTATCCCCCAAAGTGTTAAGTAGAGCCTGAATTGCCTGATTATGATTGGCAGTGGCTGT
>NZ_JAAHHE010000792.1:0-1761 GCF_010692525.1 Moorena sp. SIO3B2 | reverse complement strand
AATACTTAGATAGGCAAATCCCCAAACTTTCAATTCTTTAAAATCTCAAACTATTAAATTATCCTGTTCGATGTTTATTTTAAGCATTAGGCTGACAGCTGAATGCTGACAGCTGAATGCTTACTTGAAAAGTAATAATTAGCAATTACCAATTAGCAATTACCAATTAGCAATTACCAATTAGCAATTACCAATTATCTTTAGCTTACTTGAGCTGTGACATTTGCTCGTCTAACACAGCTAATTTTGAGCGGAGTAGAGGATTGTCCTCTACTGCAAGGATTCGACAAATGCGATCGCGCATTTTTTCGTGGTGTCTGAGCGTGGTATCAGTGTCTGCTTGTAAGCCGTAGTGCCGCTCTTTAATTTGTGTCTCTGGCAAGCAGAAGAACACCCCTCCATCAGTGCGTTGAATGCTGCCTTCAAGCAGGTCAAAGATTCGTGCGTTGCTAGTAATCGAGCCCTTGGAGTTTTCGGTCCCGTATACATGAAGGCTAAAAAAGCAGGATTCTCCGGGGTTGCCCATCTGGTGAATCATATCGTCAGCTACCGCCTTTACCTCTCCAGAGCTATAGTCCAGTCGCTTCAGGGTTTGCAGCACTCCATCTGTTAAGGTATACACGTAGTGTTCCGCCTCGCCAAAGCACTGTACTGCTCCCCATTGGGCTGTGCCGTGGTCATGAATCGTGCTGTAGTCTCCTGGAGCCCAAGACATCACCATAATTTCAAAGGAACCACACTCGTACAGTAGCTTTCGACCGTAGCTGTCGGTGATGGGATGATCAAAGTCAGCCCATCCCATCAAGTCTTCCGGTGAGATGCGTGCATCCAAAATGCACAAACGAGCAATTTTCGGTACCAATACCGACTGACTTTGGATATTACTAATTAAGCGCTGGATACTCTTGGGAAGACTTTGGTCGGATACAGAAGTCTTCATGCCAGTAATAATCTGAATCATTTTGCCATCCTCTAATTTTTTAAAAAACTTGATTCTCTGAAAATAGAGACTTAAAAATTGAAAATTAACAAAATCGGATTAACCATCCTACGAATGGATTAACCGAAATTGATAGTATTACTAGGTGGGAGAATGGTGTTAGGGGAATGCTGTTAGAGTTTACTATTCAAAGCCTAATCCCTAATACTTAATCCCTCATCCCTAGATTTACCTAACTAATAATTCCTCACTGGTTGACTTGACTGTATAAACCTTAAAGCTCTAGGCTGAGAGAAAGCTGATAAATTCCTCACTATCGTCTGAAAAAAATTGAGAAATATCTCAGCTTATTTTGATTCAGAACACATGATGATTATTCCTCATATCATCAAAGATTTATTCAAGCTATAGCAAGCCTGATTGAAACGATAAAGAAATCGCTGCACCTCTTCGACCTCCTTCCCATATTGCTATCCGTTACATCCGCTCGAACTATCCGTTGCAAGCTCCTCCCATGCTCAAAACTAAAACACAGAATGTTATAGTTCAGGACGGTAAGGTAAGATATGGGATAAAACAAGCTGCATAATAACCATGTCGTGCCAGCGTCCCTTGAAAAACCCAATTTCTTTTTGAACACCTACAACCTCAAATCCAAATCGCTTGTGAAATTCAATACTCCCTTGATTGCAGCCCAAAATTTTAGCAACGACATGGTGATAGCAAAACTCCTCAACTTTCTTGAGCAATGCTGTTTGTAAAATACTGCCGTAACCCTTACCGGTTTCCGCTAAAGAAAAATAAATCGAAATCTCGCAGCA
>NZ_JAAHHE010000791.1:0-1771 GCF_010692525.1 Moorena sp. SIO3B2 | reverse complement strand
TAGTTCAAAGAAATAAAACCGATGTAGTGCGAGAGTTTATTCGGTCTCTCCCTGATTATCAAGACCCCGAATCTCAAGCCACTGACGGAACCGGCGGAGGTGCTCCCAACGAGGACTCCCGGGCATAGCATCTTTCCCATGGGCGGTGAGATACTGCTCTATCAGGTCATTCGCCCCGTTGATTTTGTAATTTAGTTCCCGTAATTCTTGCGAGCCGGTCTTTTGGCCGGTTTCGTTTTGCCAATACAGCTCGTCTGGTAGTGCCAGCTGATGGCCGATGTCTAGCAATCGCTCATAATGTAATTCCGAACTGCTACCCAAGTACTTGTTTCGGAGTCGTCCGTTAACCCGACGCTGGACTTTCCAGTACGAATCTTGATGCTTATAAGCAGTGTATGAGACGTCTGTCCCATGCTTAAACCGGAATTTGAAATTAGTTTTGAGCCAGCCATGCCAATCAGACCCCATCATTGTGGAAGCATTGGCAGGAACTTCAATACTCCATTGCCCGCTCATGCAATGAAGTACTCCATTGGTCACTGTGCTAGTACTAGTTCTCTTCATGGCCAATACGTTTGTATTGTAAGACTTGTGTAAGACTACATTAGCATAATTATGTAAGACTCGTGTAAGACTATATAGGATGGTATCCCGATATAAGCCAACCAAAAAATAACTGACAAGCTGTAAATGTAATAATTTGAATCATAAAGGAACTTGTACCATGCCCTTACCAAGTAATTTCAATAGAGTAGAGCATTTTATATCCGTAGTCACAAAGATTCATAACCAAGTCGTGAAAGCTCATTTTGGGAGTGAAGTAAGTGAAAATATATCAGAGCCTCATTCGAGCTTCGTCCTAGCTTGTAAAATTCACAAAGATGACCCCGTCCTAGTAATACTGGGGAGAATGTTATTATTTGTTTTTTATACGAATTATATCCACACGTTAATGCCAGCAATGTATGGCTGGCCAGTAGAGGACTATGAGAAAGTAAAGACATATAAAAACATTCAAGTCAAGTTGTTCTTTTCTCAGTTAACTATTGATGATAGAACAAAAAGACCTTTATGGAAATATAATTCACAAATTACTTTCAGATTAGTAGATGAAACGACCGAAACCTTTACAGAGGCAAAAGCTAAAGCATTAGCTGAGAAAATTTACAAGACCCTAGTTAATCCACAAATGCACTGGAACAAAGGGAAAATTCGAGTAAGCTACAACGATGACCAAGGGTATCGGTTCTCCCTTGATTGTAAGGATGAAGCGGAAGGTAAACGAGTTATGAGACAAATCATGTCTATCCAAGGTCACACAATGGAAGAAGGGAAGACTAGAGTATCCAAAATTGATGGGGGTTTCCCTAATAATCCAGGTACCCATAAAGTTTATGGTAAGATTACCAAGAAGGTCTCACAACGTCCTGAGGTCAAAGTAGAGTTTACTCATGCTGTTGCCCTTGTCTGGTCTAAAGGTGAACCAGTAGGTTTAGTCGGTCCAAGACATAAACTAAGGTCTGCTTTTTTTCGTTTTTGATTCAAGTCCAGAAAAATTAATTACTATTTATATATTAAAAATCTGGACAAACTAAAGCAAACAAATCTGACATCAAAAAGAGTACAAAAGACAAGACAAAATTTCCCGAATAGCTAAAAGGAGGAGGGACACTACAATATAGGCATGAGAAATTCAGCTGATGTCAAATGCACATCAACTTATATTCATAATTGTCAGATATTTACTTGTGAATTAGGAGGAAGATGAGTT
>NZ_JAAHHE010000790.1:0-1775 GCF_010692525.1 Moorena sp. SIO3B2 | reverse complement strand
AAATTTGTACCTCACAAGTTGTAGAATTGCTATATCATTATCGGGGAGAAGAATTAGTGGACAGCAGAAAATACGCTGCAGCAACCCAGCGCAACCGGGAACCAATTTTAAAAGTACTTTTAGAGATACTACCAGCCACTGGCACAATTTTAGAAATTGCTAGCGGTACCGGAGAACATGCTATCTATTTTGCACAACAGTTAAACCCTCGAAAATGGATTCCTTCCGATATCAATGCTTCCCTCCGTGAAAGTATTATCGCCTGGGCTAAAGATTACCCTAGCGACAACCTCCATCAACCCCTTGATATTGATGTCAGTCAGCCAGTTTGGAAAGTAGAAACGGAAATACTATCAGAAATACCAGATATTGTAGCGATGGTGAACATTAATATGATTCACATTTCACCATGGTCTACTTGTTTAGGATTAATGGCAGGTGCTGGTCGTATCCTTTCATCAGGAGATATTCTATATTTATACGGTCCCTACAAACAAGGTAATAAACATACTGCACTTTCCAATGCTGATTTTGACTCCTATTTACGAGAACAAAACCCAGAATGGGGAGTACGTAATTTAGAAGATGTTGTAGACGTTGCTAATACTCATAATCTCATCCTTGAAAAAACTTATCAAATGCCAGCTAATAATCTTTCAGTAGTATTTAAACACATGTAAGTAAAATCGTAGGGTGGGCAGTGCCTAAGACCCATCCTAAAACTTGTAGTTGCTTTGATAAGCACTGCCCACCCTACTTGGATATAGTGCTACGCGCAAGGCATGCATGCCTTTAGCATGCATGCTAAAGAGAATAAAAATCATCGTAGGGTGGGCAGTGCCTAAGACCAATTTCAAAGGTTACCATCGCTATGATACTTACTGCCCACACTACATCAACTAAAATAATTTAAAATTGCTATAATAAAATTAAGTATTTAAAACGAAGAATTATATGATTACAGTTACACGAGAAGAAATTGAGCAATTTCGGTATCAATTGGCAAATTATCCAGAGGCTTTGGCTGCCCTAAATGAGATAGAAGAAGAGGAAGGAGATTTGGAGTATGCGACTGAAATTATAGCTTCGGAAGCCGGAATCGACAGAATAGATATAAAAGAGAGTTGGTTGCAAAATTTAGCCAGGCGGTGTCGCCATATAATTTGTCAAGATGAATTTAAAAATGATCTACTCGCTGGAGGAATTACTACTTTGATTCCGTATTTAGTGCAGTCGGTAAATTTGCCCGTGGCATTGGCGACTCCAGTAGCTATTTATATAGTTAAGATTGGAGTCAAAAGTTTCTGCAATCAAGAGGAAACAAGAAACCATAAAGATTATCCATTAGCACAAGAATTAATTGCCGATAATAAAGGTAATATCGAGAAAGTATTAATTGATTTTCAGGACTATGAACGTTTAATTGAAAGCTTTGAAGATGAAGGACTATATCGTGCTATGATGGAAGTTAAAGATGAAACTCCCTTAAGTTTGGAAGAAGCATTAGCAGAACTAGATAAGGAATGAAAACCGAATATCTTCCAACCTTTCTTAAAGATCTTAAATCTCTGAAAAGCACGCCCGTTTATAGAACGATTAAAAAGTTTACGTTTCAGGATATTATTTCCTGTCAAAATCTTAGGGATATCAAAAACATCAAAAAATTAAAAGGAGAAGAAAATGCATATCGAATTCGTTTAGGGGATTATAGAATTGGTTTTTTTATAAAAGGCGATACTATCATATTCTCCCGTGTTCTCCATAGACGAGAATTT
>NZ_JAAHHE010000079.1:20346-25452 GCF_010692525.1 Moorena sp. SIO3B2 | reverse complement strand
TAGCGGAAGGGTCGATGCTAACTCAAGTTAATAATCTTCGTTTAGACAGGCAACAGATTTTGGCTCTCAGGCAAATGTGTCATTTGAGCAAGAATATGTTCAACGTGGGTTTATATAACGTCCGTCAGTATTTCTTCCAGGAACGCAAACATTTGCGGTATGAGAGTAATTATTATCACTCTAAAGAGAATGAAAATTACAAGTTACTACCGACGGACATTGCCCAGCAAACCTTAAAAATTGTCGATAGATCCTTTAAATCTTTTTTTGGTTTACTGAAACTAAATAAGAGTGGAGGTTATCAAGAAAAAGTAAGACTTCCGAATTACTTACCAAAGGATGGACATTTCCTCTTGGTTATCCCAGTGAGAAAGCGCGACTGGGAGAAACTCCCGGGAAAGAACTGGTTATTTACCGTTCCTATGTCTCGTCAATTTAAAAAGGAGTACGGGGTAGTTCAGTTTACTGTCCCAGAGAGGCTAAGGTCTAAGACTGTCAAAGAGATACGCATACTTCCTAAATACAAAGCCAGGTATTTTGATGTTTGTTATTGCTACGAATATCAGCCTGAGGTAAAAGTAGAAAAAACTAGTGAAATATTGGGAATTGATTTAGGACTTGATAATTTTGCTACATGTGTTAGCACCACTCAAAAGTCATTTATTATTGACGGTAAAAAGATCAAGGCTGACAATCAGTTTTACAATAAGCGTAATGCCAAACTTCAGTCTATTAAAGACTTACAAGGCATTAAGATATTGACCAATCGACAAGCTAGGTTGCTAAGAAAGCGAAATCACAAAATCAGGGATTTCACTAACAAGGCGGCTAGATATGTCGTGAATTGGTGTAGAAGAAACAAAATCAACAAGATTGTTATCGGGTACAACCCCGACCTAAAACAAAGGGTCAACATGGGCAAGCGGAACAATCAGAAGTTCACCCAGATTCCGATTTATACGTTTAAGGACAAGCTGGAAAGCCTCTGTCAGCGGTATGGGATTGAATTAGTTGAGCAAGAAGAATCTTACACCAGTAAAGCATCTAGCCTGGATAAGGATGAATTACCAGTATGGAATGCTGATAACCCAAAAAGTTACACATTCAGCGGTAAAAGAATAAAGCGTGGATTATACCGCACTAGTAAAGGTTGGTTGATCAACGCTGATTGCAACGGAGCACTAAATATAATTCGTAAACACACAAGTAAGCCCGATGATTTTATCGGAGGGTTTAGAGGTTGTTTGGCTCAACCGTTAAGGGTTTTATGCTCTTAAGAATCCCCCGCTATAATCTACGATTTAGCGGTGGGAGTGTCAAGGTCCGATTACTGATAGCAGTGGCTTAGACACCTTAAAGACTTACTTAGAGCAACTGGAAAAATTGGCATTGACTTGGAAAGAAAAGTCTCTGACTCAAGAACAAGTGCTGGCCAACTATTCCCAAATACCTGCTGCTTATAAGAATTATAAATTTCAAGGATTATACAAGGATAATCTTGAAACAGCTTATAAGCAAATTACCGTTGAACGTTGAGGGTTTCAGGGGGAAAGTTGCTGAATTATTCCAGGATAATTGAGGATATCATAATAAGGTAAGCTATCAGCTATCAGCTATCAGCTATCAGCTATCAGCTATCAGCTATCAGCCTTGGCCTTTGGCAACGCTACTATTCGCCCAGCGTGCGCGTAGCGCAATCGGTGCTTTTGAATAAAATAAGCTGACTACTGACTGCTGACTGCTGACTGCTGACTGCTGACTGCTGACTGCTGACTGCTGACTGCTGACTGCTGACTGCTGACTGCTGACTGCTGACTGCTGACTGCTGACTGCTGACTGCTGACTACTGACTACTGACTGCTGATTGCTGATTGCTGACTGCTGACTGCTGATTGCTGACTGTTAACACAATAAAAATCATATCATATTATCATGACTAATCAAGAAGAAGACCCATTGAAAAGCAAGCTAGAGAAAAACTTACAAGAGTCCCAATGGCTACAGAAATTTAAACAACTGAGTCAAGGACTAAGCCAAATTAAGACAGAAATTCCTCTAACTCAACTCTGTAAACTAGAGTGGGTTACTGCTACTGATAGCTTAATCATTCACTGTCCAAATCTAGAAGTCAGGGATGGATTGTGTAAACTTTCATCCCAGATTGCCCAAATCACTATTGGGGCAAAATGCTTTATTATTAGATATGCTGACTATGAAGACGTTACTATTAAGCCAGTGTAATTATTCCCTATCATGCTATTAGCTATCAGTTATTAGCTATCAGTTATTAGCTATCAGTTATCAGCTATCAGTTATCAGCTATCAGCTATCAGCTTAAGTCTATCTTTCATATCTTTCGCAGCTACAGCGTAGCCTCCGTCTGCACCATCCACAAAATGTACTTGGCGTCCATGGCGCTCAAATACCAGACAGGTCATCAGTGCTCGGTCTGAAATATGCAGACCATACACTAACTTACCTTGTTTATAATTCTTTTCCAAATAGTCTGTTAATTGTTTTCGTTGTACTTCATTGCCAGCAATCACCATGCGCAAGATATCATCAAACTTTCTGTAATCCGTTGCTGCGATCGCATTTAGTTTATAGGCTCCCCAGTCTCCATCTGTAAATTTCACCTTCAACGTCATAAACAACCAGCCCAAGAGATTTTCAAACCAGATTTTAAAAAAATAGAGCATCCTATGGATCAGCTTACTAGATTGGGCGCACAGCCGAGTTTCAGCACTTAATTTTTCATAACTAAAGGCTAGATTTAAATAGTTTTCATCAACTGGATTTAAAACCTCTTCACTTCCATAAATAGTGTCAATTTTTTCAATAATTTCTCGATAAGTCAAATTAGCGAAATCTCGTTGATTAGACGTTGCTTTAACAATCAAGCTGATCGTTTCACCATATTTACTAGGAATGTCTTGCCAGCGACACTCTAAATTAGACAAATCAGCTTTAGCCTTATCAGTAGGATTTTTGTAAAGGTAGATGTTAGTTGTATTTGGATGTTTAATCAATTCAGTAGCATAAGTCAAACCATCTCCAGTAAATATAGCCTGATAATAGTTTTCAGATACCTTGAGCTTCGCTAATTTAACATCATAATCATTAACTCTCACATCAGACATAGGTACTGCACCCACCCGCAATTCCATCCCAAATTCTTCCCTGGCTAGCTGACTAGTCGCTAACAACGCTTCCCGAGCAAGGGCAAACAGAGAAGGAGGAATCAACAGAGTTGCACCATCTCCCCCAAATACAAAAGGAATGTCTAAATTACCTGCTATATTTAAAACAGCGACAATGGAGCAGGCTCCTAATAGGTTAACCTCTTTGTAGCGTCCTGATTCGATAGCTTGAGTCGAACCAATAATATCGCTAATTACAACATACCAATCCCTGGGAACCGATTTAAAATTCTGAGAGTCAGTAATATCGATGAAGTTTTCTAAAAGGGGTAAATTAGCATAAAAAAAGTCTGTAGTCATGGTTTAATCTAAAGGAATAACAAACCTTTTTAGTAGGGTGATAACACCCTGAAAGGCACTTAGATAAAACCAAGCTAGCTGCTACACCCTAGCAACCGTCAACTGTCAAGGGTCAACAACAAGGGATCCTTATAAAATAAGCAAGTTAACTATTGATTTTATTAACCATTTGTGTCTGAAAACCAGAAAACCACTCGTTCCCTAGCTGGCATTGCCGGGATTGTCGCAGTAGCCACCATTATTAGTAAAGTATTTGGCTTAGTCCGCCAACAAGCCATGGCAGCAGCCTTTGGAGTTGGTCCGGTTATCAATGCCTACAGCTATGCTTACGTGATCCCCGGCTTTTTATTAATCCTCCTCGGTGGCATTAACGGACCTTTTCATAGCGCCTTAGTTAGTGTTCTCGCTAAACGAGATAAATCAGAAGCCCCACGGCTGGTGGAAACAGTAACTACCTTAGTCGCGTGCATCCTGTTACTAGTAACCATTGCTCTAGTGCTATTTGCTCCGGTCTTAATTGATGTTCTAGCACCAGGGTTTCAGGATACTCCAGAAGGGTTACAAGTTAGAGCGATCGCAATCCGGCAATTACAGATTATGGCACCCATGGCAGTGCTAGCCGGATTAATTGGCATTGGCTTTGGTACCCTCAATGCTAGCGATCAATACTGGCTACCTGCCGTCAGTCCCTTATTTTCTAGCATCACCGTCATTGTTGGCTTAGGAATATTAGCCCTACAGTTGGGCAAAGAAATTAGTAATCCCGATTTTGCCATGATCGGTGGGATTGTCTTAGCTGGGGGTACCCTTGCTGGAGCAACTCTTCAATGGGTAGTGCAGCAAATCGCTCAGTGGCGCAGTGGCCTAGGTAAAATACGCCTACGATTTAACTGGGGTATCCCTGGAGTCAAAGACGTGATGCAGGTCATGGCTCCGGCCACCTTTTCCTCTGGGATGCTGCATATTAATGTCTACACCGACTTATTCTTTGCCTCCTTCCTCCCCCAAGCCGATGCTGCTGCTGCTAGCTTAAACTATGCCAATCTTTTAGTGAATACCCCCCTAGGCATTATCTCCAATGTTATTCTAGTTCCTCTACTGCCTGTATTTTCCCGACTAGCCGCTCCCGAAAATTGGCCAGAACTCAAGCAACGGATTCGCCAGGGAATTCTGCTCAGTGCCTTGACAATGTTACCTTTAAGTGCATTGATGGTGACCTTAGCCATGCCCATCGTGCAGGTAGTGTATCAGCGTCAAGCCTTTGATGCTAATGCCTCTCGGTTAGTAGCATCAGTGCTCATGGCTTATGGGATGGGCATGTTTGTCTACTTGGGACGGGATGTGCTAGTGCGAGTATTTTATGGTTTAGGAGATGGACAGACACCCTTTCGTCTGAGTGTGATTAATATTCTTCTCAATGCTGTACTAGATTACTTTCTAATCGATACCTTTGGCACACCCGGTATTGTATTTGCCACCATTGGTGTGAATGCCTTTTCCATGGTAGTGCTGTTATGGATATTGAACCGCAGGCTAAATGGCTTACCTTGGCAAGAATGGATGTTGCCAATTCTCGGTTTAGCAGTAAGTAGTGTAATCGCTGGTG
>NZ_JAAHHE010000079.1:0-19934 GCF_010692525.1 Moorena sp. SIO3B2 | reverse complement strand
TAAATCATAACCTTGTTGAATGGTTTCCCTTGCCTTAGCGCGAATACCAGCCATCTGTTCTGGATGGTCGAGAGCTTCCTCAACCCGATCGGCGATTTCCTCTGGCGAGAAAAAGTCTACTAACAAACCATTAATCCCATCTTCAATCACCTCTGTCACTGGGGGAGTATCAGACGCTACTACCAAACAACCTGTAGAAAGGGATTCTAGCATCGACCAAGACAGAACAAAAGGACGGGTGAGATAAATATGAACAGAGGAAGCTTGAAGGACTTGTAAGTATTCTGAGTAAGGAAGTAAACCAGTAAAGTGGACTCTGTCTAGGTCAAGAGGGACTTTTTCTAACATCAAGTCTTTGTAAGTTTTGCCATCCGGTAGGGTTTTACCATAAGCCACCCGATTTTCCCCGACAATCACAGCATGACACTTAGGACGTCGCTGCTGAAGCATACCGATTGCTTCGATCAATTGGGGAAAACCTCGATAAGGTTCCATGCCCCGTGCTACATAGGTAACCAGTTCTTCCACCTCAGACAGGTCTAAGTTTATCCGTTTTAGTACTAACTTTGCCCCTGGATTGGGTTTAAAGAACTCGGTGTCTACCCCATCATGACGCACGGTAATTCTGTTGTGGAAGTCGGCTGGAAATTGCTGGCGCTGCCAGTAGGTAGGAGACAATCCGCGATCGCAACTGGCTAGGTCTAACAAAATCGGGGCATTTTTCATCCGAATCCGGGCTTCATCGTCAGCGTTGAGGGGCTCGGATGGATCAAAATCAGCATCTGTGCCATGGGCATGATAAAACCACTCGAAGTAGCAAAGTAATTTTGCTTGGGGGAAAGCGTCTTTAATAAATAACGTTGGGCCCCAACCCGAGTGACCATAGACCACATCAGGAACAAATCCCTTAGCCTTCAGCTGATTGGCTAAGCGATAGACAGCTTGACCCTGAAGTACGGCATTTTCTAAGGGTCTAACATAGTGGTGAGTTTCTGGACGTATTTCCCTAGAGGTATTGTAAAGAGCTTTTACAACTCCAGGCAGTTGCCCTTCCTTGCGCCTGGTACCAAACATAACCTGGTTGCGGTTATCTTTAGCTAAAGCAGTTGCTATGTGGCGAAATTGGGCAGGGAAATTAGGATGTAGGAATAGAATACGCATGGACAATAGCAAATGGCAAATGTTACAAGGCAAATGGTAAATCGATTTTTTCTTAATTAACCATTAACCATTAACAATTTGCCATTGATATACTGATATACTAGCTGTTTTGTGGTTCTGGAATGGTAATATCTAAGACGGTGACCTCCTCGGAAAGGCTAGTCAGGGCTGGTTTGATTTGGGAAGCATTGCCTACAACTACCGTAACAATCTGATCGGGTTTGAGATACTTTTCCGCCACCCGCTGTATATCCTCAATCGTAGTAGCTGTCACTGCCTTTTGATAACGGAAGATGAAATCCTCTGGGTAGCCATAGTATTCATAGCGCATCAGCCGAGATAAGGTTTGCTCTGGCTTCTGGAAATTAAACACAAAGGAGTTGAGAACGCTTTCTTTTGCCTTAGCCAATTCTTCTGAGGTAATCGGACTAGTGCGCAGTTTCTGGATTTCATCTAGAACGGATTTAATAAAGGGTACGGTGGTTTCAGAGCGAGTTTGTCCCCCAGCAATAAATAAACCCGGATAGTCATAGCGAACACTCCAAACCCCGTAGACCGAGTAAGCTAGACCTTGACGCGATCGCACTTCGTTAAATAGTCTGCCCCCAAATCCATTCATCACCTCATTTAAAACAGAAAGGGCGGCGTAGTCAGGGCTATTGAGCTTGCCCCCGATATGTCCCATTTGAATATAACTTTGGGTCAGTTGAGGTTGATCCACAAAAAATATACCCCCTAACTGAGCCTGGGATGCGTCTGGCACCTTTGGCTGTGTTGGGGCAGAGGTAGATTTCCAGCTACCAAATTTCTCCTCAATTAGCGATCGCATTTTCTCGGAGTCAAAATCCCCCACAATACCCAGTATCATATTTTCTGGATACACATACCTCTGTGAGAAAGTGATTAAATCATTACGAGAGATATTGTCTAGATGCTCATACTCTATCGTGCGGGCATAGGGGCTAGTGTCACCGTAGATCAGTTTCCTAAATTCACGAGAAGCAATATCACCGGGATCATCATTGCGCCGGGCAATTTGTCCTGCTAGTTGCTGTTTAGCTAGGGCGAGCTTAGCTTGAGCAAAGGCAGGCTTTTGAATAACTTCAGCAAACAAATCAAAGACCAAGTCCAAATCTTCGCTCAAAGCACTAAAACTCGCCCTGCCAGAACTAGTGTCAATACTAGTTTCCACCGAAGCTGCCTTTTCTTCTAAGAGCACATTTAACTCATTGCCTGAGTGTTCAGTGGTACCCCCAGTACGCATCACAACTCCCGCCATAGTGGCTAAGCCAATTTTTTCAGCAGGCTCAAGGCGATCGCCCGTGCGAATTATTGCGGTACCACTTACCAAAGGCAGTTGATGGTCTTCGATCAGATAGACCACCATCCCATTATCTAACTGATAGCGAGTGTAGTCCGGTAGCTGAATTGGTGGTAACGGGTCAAAGTCTAATTCATCGTAATGGCGTGGGGTATCAGCTATTGCTGGTAGACGAGACACAAGCACTACCACTAGCATTGTCACCAATAGTAGCCCGATCCATTTCAGGTATTTGGGATTTTGGCTTTTCGATTTTAGATTGGTCATTGCTAATTGGATCAATAGTTGAAGGTTAGAAGGTTGAAGGTTGAAAGTTACCAGGTTGAAACCGATCGCGTGGCCTTTTGGCCAAGGTTAACCAGTTGAAGGTTGAAGGTTAACCAGTTGAAGGTTGAAGGTTAACCAGTTGAAGGTTGAAGGTTAACCAGTTGAAGGTTGAAGGTTAATCAGTTGAAGGTTGAAGGTTAACCAGTTGTTCGCCTTTGGCGAACAACATTTTTGAATTAAGAATGTAGAATGTCTAATGCGCGAATTTGGAATTCTACATTCTGCATTCTACATTCTGCATTCTGACCGACAACCTTGAACCGTTCAGCTACTGACTTGGTAAAATGCGTCCAATCGTACGGTTTTCTGGTCTAAAGGTTGCCTGAGCCACCCGCTGAATGTCTGCTGCACTCACTGCCTCTATATCTTCTATTTCCTTAAACAAGTTACGCCAATCACCCGTTTTGACCTCATAGGTTGCCAAATTTCTGGCCATACCCATATTGGAATCAAGCGATCGCAATAGGCTAGCCCTTGCCTGAGTTTTTACCCGTTCTAATTCTTGGGGTGAAACTAGTTCAGTTTTGAGCTTTTCAATGTCTTCTGACAATGCACTTGCCACCTCTTCCACCGTGTGTCCTGGTGCAGTTAGGGCATAGAACAACATTAAATTAGGATATTTATCACCAGGAAAGCCACTAAACCCTGCCGCCGAGAGGGCTACTTGTTTCCCTTCTACCAGAGACTTATATAGGCGAGAGGTGCGACCATCACTGAGCAAATTGCCCATAATTTCATAAACCACATGGTCAGGATGGGTAATCCCTGGTCGATGGTATCCTTCCAAGTACCAGGGTTGGGAGGGTAATTTCAAGGTAACTTCCTTGGTTTCGGACTGTGGTGGTTCTACTGTAGTGACTTTAGGAATTTCCCTTTGATGGTTGTAGCGTCCAAAGTAGACTTTAGCTAGCCGTTTCACCTGCTTTGGATCCACATCTCCCGCAATAGCTACAGTTAAGTTATTCGGACTATAGTAAGTGTCAAAAAACTCCTGGACATCTTGGCGAGTAAGATTGCGAATGTCTTTGTTGTAGCCAATCACCGGACGCCGATAAGGGTGCTTGGTATAGGCAGTATCCAAGAACGCTTCAATCATTTGACCGATCGGAGAGTTATCAGTGCGCAGACGACGTTCTTCCAGGATTACCTCTTGTTCCTTATAAAATTCGCGAAATACCGGCTCAAGGAAGCGTTCCGACTCTAAGGACATCCACAGCTCTAATTTGTTTGATGGCAAGCTGTAGAAGTACACCGTATAATCCGTAGACGTTGCCGCATTCAAGCCCACGCCTCCTGATTGCTCAATAATCTGACCCAACTCGTTTTGCTTGACATACTTAGCTGCCTCAGCTTCGACTTGGGCAAACTCTTCCTTTAACTTAGCCACCTCTGCTTCATTGCCAGTGGCTTGATACTCTTTAATTTGTTTCTTCAACTCGTCCAACTTGTCCAGCAGACTTTTTTCTGCCTCATAGTTGGTAGTACCAATCCGGGTGGTACCTTTAAATGCTAAATGTTCTAAGAAGTGAGCCACACCGGTTTTGCCATCCGGTTCATCCACACCCCCTACATCGGCATAGGTAAGAAGAGAAACTACTGGTGCTTCGTGGTTTTCTAGGACAATGAACTTCATGCCATTATCCAGGGTAAACTCAGTTACCCGTTGGATCACCCGGTCTAGATAGGGTTGGATTGAGGTTGAGGGTGATGCTGGGGTTTCAGTACGGGCTAATGCGATAGTCGAGAATGTTCCCCAGATTAGGATTGCCGCCCCCAGATAAGATAAAATCGATAGGGACTTGATAGATCCTGTCTTGAATAAGCACCGAAGTGGTCTTAAGTGATCAGCAACACGCTGGAGAAACACGACCAATCCATTCTGTTTAGTCATACAAGGGTGGCAGTAACGAACTTACAGAACTCTCCCACAACGCCCACCGCTTTCTAGGGTGGGATTTAGTGGTACCGCCTTTAGGCGGCGTGAGGTTAACAACTAATAAGCTAGCGTCTCTTCATCAAGTGTTTGACACTCCCCGCCGAAGTAAGAACGGGGATTCTTAGTTCTACGACACGCCTTAAAATTAGCTATCCTGAAAGGCAATATTCAAGCCAAATACCCGTTCAATCAGCAACCAAGCATCAAGCCTAACTTAACTAATCCCAGTGGGCTTATCTCCCTAAGCGCTAGGTACTAGGAGTGTCTAATATAACTGTTTCTCCCTTCCCTCGTTCCCGTGTGCCCCACGGTACGTTATATATTTTGAATTTGCTACTTTACTGGTTTTCGGTATCCGTTAAGACCCATGGGTTTTAGCGGTGCGACCCGTGGCGAATTTAATTAGCCGACGGAAAGCGCACCGGCGAGGTTTTTCGCGCCTCGTGTACTAGCATCGCAATGGTCGTTATTGAATCAGGTAGTACCGACGAATCCTACCTGTGCGCTTTCTACGCAATTATTGTATTATAAACCTTTGCCTTGACAAATTCCGGAAAAATCGCCCGTTTATGGGCACCTCAAGTAGCGTGGCCAAAGGCCAGCTTGAAACCCAAATTTTTGGTCACAATCAAGGCATGATTACCATCACCTACTACTAGAAGCTCAAGCCAACTCTGTCTCAAATTTGACAATTATGGGGTGAAGTGTTGGACAATTTGGATAATAGCGCTACAAGTTTCATTTTGACACCCATGGGAATAATAAATCAGCCAACTCAGTCAGAGACAGAGACCAGGCAACGTATCCTGACAGCAGCACGACGTTTGTTTGCCAGTCGAGGTTATAACGGGACAACCACCAGGGAGTTAGCCAGTTCTGCTCGGGTCGCTGAAGGTACCCTATTTCGTCATTTTGAAAACAAAAAGGCCATTCTGATTGAAGTCGCCACCCAGGGTTGGATAGACATTCTCACCGATTTGCTCACAGAACTCAGTGAAATGGGCAGCTATAAAGCAGTAGCACAGATGATGCGGCGGCGAATGATGCGTATGGGTGAGAATGCGGATCTGATGCGAGTATGCTTTATGGAAGCCCAATTCCACCCAGAATTGCGCGATCGCATTCAGTCAGAAGTGATTATTAAAATGACGGATGTGGCTGAAGCCTTTTTTGAAACCGCCATTGAGCGAGGCATTTATCGCCCTATGAACCCCAAAATTTTGGCTCAGGTGTTCTTGGGCATGTTTGCCGTTGCTGGTTTCAGCCACAATACCATCCTCGATTCAGATGCCTCCCCCAAAGAGATTCAGGAAATGGCAGAAGGCATTGCTGATATTTTCCTCAATGGAGTGTTGGTTAAAGAATAGATAAGGAATGCCTGAAAATAGCAAATTGAAAATGCCAAATGACAATTAACAATCAAGAAATTACTAGTAGACATCTCCAAAAATTAACCTCAAACCCTTGCACTGCCTGGGTCAAAACCGAGTTTCTGGAGATGTCTAGTGACTAACTAAATCTCGTGCTTGTTTAGTCCATCGTGCCACCTGATCAACACCAGGACAAAGGTCTCGGCGCTTCATGGTTGCTACCTGTAGGCGTAAAATATTTTGGTGCAAGCGGTGAGGGGGAGTCTGAGCTAGTTGGGTTAAAGAGCATATTCCTGCATGTAATACTAGTCCACAATATTGGCAGCCAATGCTAGGGATACGGGCTAAATCTGCTAGGGCTACCCATTTATTGACGTACTGAGTCTTTACCTTTAACTGGTTAGCTAGCGCTTGTTTAGCTTGGCCAGTGCTTGCTTTTTGGAGCAATTCCCTAGTGGTGGTAATGCCCAATTCTTTGAGTTTTGATTGATCTTGAATACTTAATCCGGGCAACTGCTCAATTGACCAGTGACTGACTTGGGTAGTTCTCGGAAGTTTGGATTTAGTAGACATCTAGACTACCGGGAAATGATGCTTCTAGATTAATCCAGCCTAGAGCGAACCGCAACAGGGTAATCATACCTTATGGCAGTTCTCTGTTGGGTGAGATACCTCGCCCTTGGGGTTGGGAGTAGGGAAAGGGGAGAGAGAGTGTGGGAAGTGTGGGAAGTGTGGGAAGTGTGGGAAGATGGGGAAATGGGGAGATGGGGAGTCAGATCAGCAACTGGAGTGGAAACCACGCTCAACCTTCAACAAACCACCATACATCAGTATCCGGATCTCGGTTCGGTGGAAATGAATACTGGCTTAGTGTCAAAACCGGCCAGATTACATTTGTGCTTCCAAGAAACTGATGCAACATATATGGACTTCTGTGGATAAGCTTGGTAAAGCTTTACTAGGGCATATGTGGAGAAGTGTATACCTGAGCCTTCAGGATGCGATCGCTCTGCTTGTAATCCTCTATATTCCTAGTTTAATCGGGCAGTTAATTCTCTCCAACAGCTTCTTAGATTTTAGTGTTTGTCTAGATAGTACCATTGGTGTCCAATTTTATGCCAGCTTAATCATCGGTGCCGCTAATTTTTTGCTCTGGATCCTAATTGCGGGTCGCATAATTGGTCGTTTGTGGGCACATTTCAATAATTTCTAATCTAGAATAACCTTTAATTATAACAGTTTTAAATCGGTTAAGGTGCGCGCCTCCTAGGCCGGGGAACCCGGCCTTGGGTCGCACCTGAGGTATGTTCCTTGTTGGTTTTAGAATGAAGTTAAGCCGTAACAAACTTACTTTAGAGCAGGAAGCCAAAGCTGGATTGAATTCCCTACTCCAGCAAACCGCTCAAATTGGTAGTTTTTTTTTCGTCTTGCTGTTACTCAGTCTTGGTAATCCTTCAGGATTAGTCGTCAGTTTGAGTTTTTTTTGGGGAATTGCATTTGTGGCTTGGCAAGAAAAGCAGCGACTGACTGGGAACGGCAAAAGGCAAAAGGCAAAAGGCAAAAGGTAATAGGGAAAGGAAATTTATTGACCTGATCTCAACCTAAGGGACTTGCGTGTAAAAAAAATACCAATTAAAGTAGGGTGGGCAAAGTAATATTATATAGTATAATCAAAATAAACAAACTGTTTTGCCCACCCTACTGGGAACGGCAAAAGGCAAAAGGCAAAAGGCAAAAGGTAATAGGGAAAGGAAATTTATTGACCTGATCTCAACCTAAGGGACTTGCGTGTAAAAAAAATACCAATTAAAGTAGGGTGGGCAAAGTAATATTATATAGTATAATCAAAATAAACAAACTGTTTTGCCCACCCTACAAGCTAAAAACTGACTGGGAACGGCAAAAGGCTTGCGTGTAAAAAAAATACCAATTAAAGTAGGGTGGGCAAAGTAATATTATATAGTATAATCAAAATAAACAAACTGTTTTGCCCACCCTACAAGCTAAAAACTGACTGGGAACGGCAAAAGGCTTGCGTGTAAAAAAAATACCAATTAAAGTAGGGTGGGCAAAGTAATATTATATAGTATAATCAAAATAAACAAACTGTTTTGCCCACCCTACAAGCTAAAAACTGGTATTTTATTTTTTGGCTACTCCCTAACCATTTTTGAATTCAAAAGGCAAAATTAAGAATTAAAACAGGTATAGCTTTATAATTTTGAATTGCTGAGACCGGATACAGGCTCCTGAATTCATTTATGGGGTAGTTTTGAATTTTGAATTGATAATTTTGAATGGTCGCGAAGGGATTGAGTTCTGGATAACGAAGGCTCATGTCGAACTCACGAAACTTAGTTTAAAAACGCTCTATAGACTCAAATTCCGTTGTTTTTCCGGCATTTGCTGCCTCTCCACAAGTCCGGGGTGTCGGAAATACCTTGCCTGGATTGGCTAAACCCTTGGGATTGAATACCTGATTAACCCATTTCATCGTTTCCAAGTCCGTATACGTGAACATATCTGGCATAAAACAGTTCTTATCCGCACCAATCCCATGTTCCCCAGATATACTCCCCCCTGCTTTGACACAGAGTTTGAGGATTTCGCCACCAACATTTTCTACCTCTTCTAATGCCCCAGGCACCTTTTCATCGTACAAGATTAGGGGGTGTAGATTTCCATCACCCGCATGGAATACGTTAGCTATTGTGTACCCAGATTTCTCACTTAATGCCTCAATCTCCCTCAAAACACCCGCTAACTCAGTGCGAGGAATCACCCCATCTTGGACGAAATAATTGGGGCTAATCTTCCCTGCCGCAGCAAAAGCCGCTTTGCGACCTTTCCATAATTTCAGGCGGGTTTCTTCGTCCCTAGCCGTCGTGATATTTCTTGCCCCATTCTGTTTACACAGTTGGGCAACCCGCCGTTTATTAGTATCCACTTCTACCTTTAAGCCATCCAGTTCTACCAGCAATATTGCTCCAGCATCCCTCGGATAACAACCTGTTGCCACTACGTCCTCTACCGCATTGATGCTGAGATTATCCATCATTTCCATGCCCGCAGGAATGATCCCAGCACCAATAATGTCAGTCACTGCAGTACCAGCAGCTTCAATGCTAGTAAAGTCCGCTAGGAGGACACAAATTGATTCTGGTCTCTTGAGGATGCGCAGGGTAATTTCTGTAGCGATCCCCAAGGTGCCTTCGGAACCAACAAATAAGCCGGTTAGGTCGTAACCAGGCATTTCTTGAACTGATCCCCCTACATCCACAATTGAACCGTCCGGAAGAACCAATTTTAACCCCATGACGTGATTAGTGGTCACACCATATTTGAGGCAATGGACACCACCAGAGTTCTCAGCCACATTGCCACCAATGGAACAAATAATTTGACTGGAGGGATCAGGGGCATAATAGAAACCCGCACCACTTACCGCTTGGGTCACCCAGTTGTTGATTAAGCCTGGTTGTACTACAATTCGCTGATTTTCCAGGTCAATGTCCAGGATACCCTTCATTAGGGCAGTGACAATCAACACACCATCTTCTATAGGTAGAGCACCACCGGATAATCCGGTGCCAGCACCCCGTGCCACCCAAGGAATAGAATAGCGATCGCATATCTTAAGCACCTCTGAGACTTGTTCGGTAGTGCGTGGTAGCACTACTACCGCTGGTCGTTGGCGATAGCTGGCCAGACCATCACATTCATAGGTCAACAATTCTTCACGACGTTGAACCACACCATTTTTGCCTACTATCGCCACAAATTTCTTAATGATTGGGGTCCAGTCAGTCTTATGATTCGTCATGTTTCAATAGCGATAGAATAATGTGAACTACCTGACGTTGAAGACTTTCTAGTTTAAGGTGTGTGAACTACCTGATCTTGAAGACTTTCTAGTTTAAGGTGGTCGCTAATCACTTAAGCTAATCCCGTCAGCCGATTTTGATCAAACTTCTCAAAAGCGATGCAGAGGTGCGACCCGTGGCGAATTTAATTCGACGACTGTAAACGCACCATTACGGTCTTGGGGGTTTCCCCCACTCGCTATTGCATCAAGAAAAGGTATTAATTATGAAGTATAACGTTTAATGTCTCCTATTTACCTTAATATTTACCTGGCCTGAAATGGGGTAAATAGTTTCGAACTCAATTGCTCATACCTCCTTCAGACTTCTTAGCCATATACCTTCTGGTGCCTTGAACCTACGGGAAGCTAGGGGGGGGGAACTTAGAACCCCTTCGGCGTATAGTCTACATACTTTAGTTAGAGTTTACCATTCCCAAATAATAGAGTTTACCATTCCCAAATAATTTTAATTTTGTAGTTGTGGATTCCTGCTTTTCATTCTTAACCCTTCATAAATCTGTCCCTACTGGTCAAGATACCTTGGCTGGTGGTATATCTCAAGTCACTATACGTGCTGCTCAATGTGAGGATATCAGCACTGTAGCAGATATTCTTGCAGATAGCTTTCACCCTCAAAAAGGGCTCATCAGCTGGCTTCACCCTCTATTAAGACTGGGTATTTACGAAGATTTGCGCCACAGACTGGGATCTAGTTTACCCCATTACCTGTGTTTAGTCGCCGTCACTACCGTTTCCGGTTCTGCTGGTACCAGTGACATGCTAGCTGGTACTGTAGAGCTAACACTCCGTTCTCGCTATTGCTGGCCAAAGCCCAACTGCCAACATCTTTACCTGTCCAATCTGGCTGTCAGAAAGTCTTGTCGGCGGCAAGGAGTCGGAGAAAATTTGCTCTTGGCTTGTGAGCAAACTGCCCTAGAATGGGGCTTTCAAGACCTCTACTTGCATGTTTTGGAAAACAATTATCAGGCCAGGCAACTTTATCTCAAGAGGGGATATGAACTGCATCGGGTAGAACCAAGCTATACCGGAGGATTGCTTAGGCTTCCCAAACGCCTGCTCTTACACAAGCAGATTAATCCTGCTGGTTTTAGTTCACCGGGTCAGAGTCTGTCTTAGTAGGCTGAATTTCGTCATAATGGAGTTATCAAGCTGACGAATAACACATACATTTGGTGATTTATCACATTGACAAAACAAACAAAATATGTAATACAACATTTTTGTTCAGACTATCTGTAGCAGAGTATCGTTTTTGGTAACAGATCAAAAAGGGGGTTATTGATAAAGCTTTCAAGAAAATTGTTGTTTGAAGACCTCGCCAGGGTCGAAATTTAGTTGATTTGTGTTACGGTCTACTTGTAAATCCCATGAAATCTACGGTACTAAACCACAAAAGTTGCTTTATACCGATAAATTGTAGCTATTGATACCAAATCATCTATAATTTAGTATCTAGCCATACAAAGTTTTGGTGTCTTGAAGCCATTTTGAGGTGTTTTTTGATAACTATAAACTTAGGTTAAACCCAAGTTTATAGTTGGAAATGGTAGTTGAACAAAACTTGACTCTCCCTTTTGTGTATTTTCAAAAATTTACAGCTATTTTAAGGAAAGCGGATCGGGGCTTTTAGCTTGGGTGCTTACCTGCTCTAAGATATTACGCCATATAGTTTCAGATGGAGAGTGAATACCAACACTATTACCAGATAGCTCTTTACCCAAAGGAGGTGGTTGGTCACAACCAGGGTCTCGCCAATCCTCAACCCCTAAGTGGCATGAACCAGGAAAGCCTGAACCTCTGCAAGAATAAGATGAGAGACTCACAGCCATCAGAAATTCTCTCGCAATTTCGGGATAAACAATTGTTAATTGTTAATAGTAGGCGTCGCAATGGCCTAATCATATATAAGCACTACCATGCAGAATTCGCAGGACCAGGTTCGGCTGTAGGAGGAATATTTGATCTTGATTGTCAGGGAGTAGTCCCAGTGGGCAATCTGTCTTTGGTTTCTCCAGAATCAGCTGAAGAGCGACGGCGTGCTTATTTGATTCGGCGGCAATGGATTCGACTGACTAAACAAATTACAGAAGATCCAAGTCCGATAAAACGAACCCAACAGATTCTTGAACAGTTTGAGGGATTTGGTTTTGATGCCAACACTATTGCCCAACTGCCAGATGAAGCCTTTGCTCTGCTGGTAGGGGTTTTGCCCTATACAATCAGGAAGGTACGTAACGCCCCTCACCATGAGCATTAAGTCTGGAATCCTTTGGCTGATGCTGATCGTCTCAATTGATTAGAAAATTTCTAAATTTAGATTTAGATCTCCGGAATCCCCCCAGCTCCGGGTCTCACGAAGCATTATTTAACAGAGTGCAATGATTAGAGCGACTAGCGCTATAGTAGGTAATGGGTAATGGGTAATGGGTAATGGATAAGAGATAATTTTGCCAACCCCCTACCTATCACCATTTACTGTTCACCATGGATTATCCTGGGTGCCATCAGATCAGCCTCTGTAGTTGGCGAATAGAGCAATTTCAGCTATAACAGCCCATAGGGTATTTGGCGGGCTTGTCGAAATAATGGAGATAGTTGATTAGTATCTTACTATCTAAACTATCTAAGGAATTGTCGGTGTTTAGCCACTTGGTTACTATGAATGATTTTGACATACTTAAAAAAACTATCGATCGCCTCAGAAGCGAACGAGATGATCTCAAGAAAGAACTAGATACCTACCGAAGTTATCTGGATAAGCGCTCTACAGATATCAGAGCTTTAATTTATACAGAATTACAACTATTTTCACCCAAAATAGCTGAGGAACTCAGGAAGGAATTTAGAACACAATTTCACCTAGTGATTGGCTTGTTGGTTTTTACTACCCTATTGACCACCGTCAGTGGTTTTGTAGTCATGTCTAGTCTTGTTGATAGTTCTGTAAAAGGACATCTAAAAAATCAAGAAGAACAACTTGATAAACTCAACAAACGTATAAATAATTCTCTATTTGATAACCGAGTTGATCTGCAAGGTCTTCAGCAACAAACTCAAACTATCAAAGCCCAAACTCAAGACTATCAAAAACAAGCTCAGTATCTAAATAGTAAGGTGCAAAGCTTAGATATCAACGCTTCTACTATAGAGAAAAAACTTAATGCTCTTCTAGAATCAGACCCAGTCGCCTTGGGAGATATAGTTGAACGGATCAATAACTTAACTCAAGATAGTAATCAGCTGATTACTATCTCTCGAAGTATCGAAGAAGTGGCTAGTTCACAGATTAGACTGGAGAGTGGAGAAATTTCTGTTAGGGAAGGGAATTTATCAAAGGGTGATGGCAGACGAAGAATATCAGGTGAGCAAAAGTTTAATACCAACTTTGCTTCTGAGCCTGTGGTTTATATTGCTTTAAACGACATCGATAGTGATAATGATGAAAATCTCCGATTAAAAGTTGATGTCACTGATGTCAACCGAGAGGGGTTTCATTATGTATTGGAAACCTGGGGAGACACGCGGGTTTACAGTGCTAATGCAAGTTGGTTTGCCTATGGCAAATAAATCAGATCTAGTCCGGTTTAATACTTACTAATTGAATGCTGTCTGTCAAGGAAAATGGATTCAGCGCTGCATCGCTATTTCCTATTCCCTATTGCCTGGGCGCAGCGCTATAGTTTTTCCACCGACGAATTCGGTCAGGGGAAATAGTTTTGCTTATCCCCTTTCCCTTGGTCTAGCCCTAACGTGAAATCAATAGACTACTGGTTTTCTTCTGGCGTGCCCTTGGTGTTACCCGGAGAAGAATTGTATATAGCGTCTAACTGTTGGCGAGCGTCTTCAACGGTCATTGACCGCATCACTAACAGCGGTTCATTGATAGGGTTGCCACTATCATCAAGCAGTTCCGGGTGCGGTACTGACTTAGCAGGAGATGGATTGGCATTCACTTGATTCCGACCCCATTGGGCGGGTGATTTTCCCGATGCTGAGAAAGAACGCTGGGAATCAAAACTCAAACTTAATAGGTTACGAATTAAATTTCCAATCGCTAAAAATGCTAGAACAGTAAAGGCAATTAGATAAATTAGGTGTAACATCGTATTATCCTCCCGACCGAATAGTTGGTCTTTAACTCCTTGTCTTGCTCAGGGATAAAAAACGGCTTTTTATAGGTGGTTAGTTAACCTTAACAAATGGTAGTCCACTATTTCCTCAATCATTTCCTGAATCTAGGTGCGTCAAGATTAGTCATTCCCTGAGGCCGCTGACTCGGATGCACCGGATGCCAATGATCGCCACCGGATTGCCACTCCCCAACATTCTCTCACTAATTGGTGCCATGGCATCATGGTAGAAAGTTCAACTCCTACTTGACCATCGGTAGCTTTAAAAAGCATTTTAGCTGTATTTACCTCCTGCTGGGCTTGCTTTACCCGCTTTAGTAGGTCAGATTGTTCCTCCGTGCTCAAAAAGGTGATATCTTCAGTTTCTAACAACGAAAGCGATCGCTCAAACCAGTAGTCAAAATCTACTAGTAGCGGTTCCAATATGGTTTTGAGTAACTCCGGTGTTGATGGCTGGGGTTGATCCATGATATTAAAACCGTTTATTTTTTCATAGTCTACCTTAATTATATTTACATTTTTTTACAATTTTTGACATAACCCTTAACACTTGTCGGAGACTACTACTCCGTCAAAATTGAATTGAGGGGTAAGCATATGCGCTACAGATGGTGCTACTTGAGGTGCGGTCAGCCGTCAGCGGTCAGCCGTTAGCAGACTTAACTCAGCATTATTCGAATGGTTACCTGTTTTATTCAAAAGCACCATCTGTAGCTTGGCACAGGCTTCGACCCATCGGACCCATTAGCTGATAGCTGATCCCTGAAAGCTGAAAGCTGAAAGCTGATAGCTGATAGCTGATAGCTGATAGCTGAATGCTTACATTGAGAGGTAAGCTCAAGTCCGGTTGAATACCCATCATAAAGACGATTGATGGCCAGATGGTTAAATGGGGCAGATTTTGATTAAGGGTAATTATCCTGACATGATCTACAATGGACTTTGGCCAATGAGGCACCCTTGTACTATGCATCGGTGCTATCCATTAAGTACCAAAACCATTAAGCCAACCCGTAACCCCTAACCCCTAACCCCTAACCCCTAACCTTGAACACCTAAGCCCTTGCCCTAACCCTCAAAACTAAATTGAGAGAGCCAAAACTTAGTTAAAAGTTTACGGCACAACACGCTACTATAAGTATGTTGTCAACGTTAGTCAGGTAACCAAATATCTTAAACCGTAATCAGCCTCTGAGCACCGAGAGCTTTTTTAAAAGCTCTCCATAACCGATCAGCCTATTCACAACTGGTAAAAAGCTAACTGACACAACCACATCAGGTAGAAACTATCGATGCTATGCAACGAGCCTTTAAAACCAGGTTAAAGCTAAATAACCATCAGCAGTCAATTATGGCTCAACACGCAGGTTATGCTCGTTGGATTTGGAATTGGGCGTTAAGGATGTGGGACGAAGCCGATAAGGAAGGCTTGAAGCCATCTGCTCACAAATTAAAAAAGTTCTACACCAATCATGTTAAACCTAATTATCTGTGGCAAAAGACTCTTAGTTCCAGGGTTTATCAGTTTGTGTTTCTGCATTTGGGTGAAGCATTTACCCGCTTCTTTAGTGGGTTAGCTGACAAGCCCAAATTCAAAAAGAAAGGCAAAAATGATAGCTTCACCCTGGATAACTGCGGCAAAGTCATGGAATTTTCTGGCACACGGTTGAAACTGCCATTTATCGGTTGGGTTAGTACCTATGAACCACTGCCCCAAGTCCAGACGAAACGATTAACCATCAGCCGAGGGGCTGATCAGTGGTTTATTTCTGTAGCTTACGAGTTTGAGGCTGAACCAACAAAAAAACTTAAGGCTGCAATTGGTGTAGACCTAGGTGTTAAGGAACTCGCAACCATCTCTGATGGTTCTGTGTTCCCAAATCCCAGGCCATACAAACGGGCACAGCGTAAACTGGCTCGACTCCAGCGGCAATTAGCCAGAAAGCAGTTTGGTTCAAACAACCGACAGAAGGCAAAACTTAAGTTAGCCAAGGCATACCAGCGAGTCAGGAACATTCGCCAGGATACCATTCACAAGTTAACCTCATGGCTGACCAAGAATCACGGTGCTGTAGTCCTAGAAGACTTGAATGTATCTGGAATGCTATTGAATCATAAGCTCGCTGGTGCAATTGCTGATTCCGCTTTTTCCGAAATTCGCCGACAAGTTGAGTACAAGTCTCAATGGTATGGTTCTCAAGTTATTTATGCCAACAGATTCTATCCCTCTACAAAGACTTGCTCAGACTGTGGACATGAACAGGGAATGCCTTTGAACGTTCGGGTATTTAACTGTGAAGCTTGCGGGATGGTTAAAGATCGTGATCTTAATGCTGCAATCAATTTAGAACGTCTTGCCGTAGGTTCTACGGTGGAATGCCTGACTGACAGGGTGCTGCCGACAGTCCTGGATGATGCAGGAAGTAAACTTCAAAACGTCACTTAGTGACGTTTTGTGTAAGTTTTATGGAACAGTACTACACCAGAAACATGTACTGCACCAAAAGCTAAGGTTTGTATCATAGAGGGATAGCACAAAATTGGTGTTACGGTCATAGCGCGTTACTCAATTCCATAGAACAGTCACCGATGGTTAACTCAGAACCCTCCGAACAGCCTGAAAAAATTCATTTGCCCCGTACTAGCGAATCCGATACCCTAAAAAGGCTCCGTCATACGACGTCTCATGTGATGGCAATGGCCGTCCAGAAGCTATTTCCGAAGGCTCAGGTGACTATCGGTCCTTGGATTGAAAATGGTTTTTATTATGATTTCGACCAGCCAGAACCGTTTACTGAGCAAGACCTCAAGAAAATCCAAAAGGAAATGGTCAAAATCATTAAGCGGAAGCTTCCGGTAATTCGGGAAGAGGTGCCACGGGAAGAAGCTCAACAGCGGATCAAGGAACTGGGTGAACCCTATAAACTGGAAATTTTAGCAGATTTAGAAGACCCGATCTCGATTTACCACCTGGGGGATCAGTGGTGGGATTTGTGTGCTGGTCCCCATGTAGAAAACACTAGTGAAATCAACCCGAAGGCAATTGAATTGGAAAGTGTGGCTGGGGCTTACTGGCGAGGGGATGCGAGTAATGCTCAACTCCAGCGCATTTATGGTACAGCTTGGGAAAACCCAGAGCAACTACAGGAATATAAGCGCCGTAAGCAAGAAGCCCTGAAACGGGATCACCGTAAGCTGGGTAAGGAACTAGGACTGTTTATCTTTTCTGACCCGGTTGGACCAGGATTACCGCTGTGGACCCCCAAAGGAACGGTTTTGCGTACCCTTTTGGAAGATTTCCTCAAGCAAGAACAGGTTAAACGAGGTTATCTACCAGTGGTGACACCCCATATTGGTCGAGTGGACTTGTTTAAGGTATCCGGTCACTGGCAGAACTATAAAGAGGATATGTTCCCGATGATGGCTGAAGATGAGGAAGCAGCAGCCGCAGAACAAGGGTTTGTCCTAAAACCGATGAATTGCCCCTTCCATATCCAAATTTATAAGAGTGAATTGCGCTCCTACCGGGAGTTGCCCATGCGCTTGGCAGAGTTTGGAACAGTGTATCGCTATGAGCAATCTGGGGAACTGGGGGGGTTGACCAGGGTGCGCGGTTTCACGGTGGATGATTCTCACCTATTTGTGATGCCGGATCAGTTGGATCAGGAATTCCTCAGTGTGGTGGATTTAATCCTCTCAGTGTTCAAAAGTCTGCAAATGAAGAACTTTAAAGCACGGTTGAGTTTCCGTGACCCGGCCTCGGATAAGTATATTGGTTCGGATCAGGCTTGGGAAAAAGCCCAATCAGCAATTCGCCGTGCTGTGGATACCTTGGGCATGGAATCCTTTGAAGCACCAGGGGAAGCGGCATTTTATGGCCCGAAACTGGACTTTATCTTCCAGGATATCCTGGACAGGGAATGGCAGTTAGGAACGGTACAGGTAGATTACAACTTGCCAGAACGATTTGATTTGGAGTATGTGGCAGAAGATGGTACTCGCCAACGCCCGATTATGATTCACCGTGCCCCCTTTGGATCCCTGGAGCGCCTAACTGGCATATTGATTGAACAGTATGGGGGAGACTTCCCCTTCTGGTTAGCACCAGTACAAGCACGATTGTTACCAGTAGGGGATGCACAGTTGCCTTTTGCTCAGGAAGTGGCAGCAAAAATGCGATCGCATGGGATTCGAGCAGAAGTCGATACCAGTGGGGAAAGGCTCGGTAAAGCAATTCGTAATGCCGAAAAGGCTAAAATCCCCGTGATGAGTGTGGTTGGTGCCAAGGAAGTCGAAGCCAATAGTTTGAATATTCGTACCCGTGCCGCTGGGGAGTTGGGCATGATGCCCATAGACCAGGTTGTAGAGAAGATGGAGCAGGCAAATCGGAATCGAGAGAATTTTTAGATTCTCAAGGGAGTAGGGGAAGAGAGTGAAGTGTGGGAGGTGTGGGAAGTGTGGGGAGATGGGGAGATGGGGAGATGGGGAGATGGGGAGATAGGGAGATAGGGAGATGGGGAGATAGGAAATATTTTTATAGGGTTTCTGATATTTATCAGGTACAGTCAATTTTCTTCCCCCCTCAAGATGCAGTTGCTAATGGGACAAACTACAACCGTTGCTGATGGGGAAACCCTCTCAGGTCGGCGCTGCATCTGTTGTGGAAAATTCTTCCCACACTCCCCCCTCTCCCCACACTCCCCTCTCTGCCCACACTCCCGATTCCCGATTCCCGATTCCCGATTCCCTTACCCCAGCCCTATATCTCTCCTCAAAGTATTTTTTACAACAACTTTATTCGTTTAAAGATTTAGTAAATTTTTAGTGAAGTAGCTCAATTACTTCGGATTGATATGTAATACTGTTTTTGGTAGATAAATCAGCCATCCATCTTAACTAGTTTATTGTTCTAATAGCTAGCAATTTAAAGTAGCAAAAGAAAAAACACCTAAGCTCAGGGGAGCACTTGATATCTAGTATTTTCATTTGAGACCTCTACTAGCATTGCTAGAAAAAGCGATGCAGCAATGTAGCTTGCTAGCGCAATAGTTTGCCCAATAGATTGGTTTTGGAAAACCTCCCGGTGCGCTTGACCCGTAATTTAATTCGCCACGGGTCGCACCGCTAGAAGCGAAGGTCACAAGAGGATCCAATAAGTTTTTGGTGCCAAGAAAAATCAGCATTAGCTTTCATGATCGATTTGGTTTTGGTAGATCACCTGGACTCTTGATTAACGACAGAATTCTTAGGGTTGCTGAATTGAAGTATGAATGCGCGATCATCTAGTTTTGTTAAAGCCCCCTGTTAAAGCCCCCGTGAGTCCCCCAACTTTGCGGTGCGACCCAAGGGCGATTTACTCGCCCTAGGAGGCGCGCACCGGGGGGGACTTTGGGAGTTTTGTTCCCCCCAAGCGAGCAATCCCTCGCTTGGGGGGCTAGGGGGGCAAAATCATACCCAGAATCAGCAACGCCAAGGAGATCAACCCAACATCAATAAACTGACACAGGACGATTAAAACTATATGAATATTCCCAACGATCAATTCTGGACTCAATCCGTATTTCCTTCCGGAGGCAATGAAGCCTATGACCGCTTCGGCACTAGCTTAACTGGAGGAGATTTCAATGGTGATCGTCGGGGCGACTTGGCTATAGGCACACCCAACGAAGATGTTGGTGGGGAAACCAACAGAGGTAAAGTCAATGTCCTCCGAGGATCTTCAACAGGCTTAACTAGCTTTGGTAGCCAATTGTGGAACCAGGACAATCTTGCTGGCAGTTCAACTGAAGCTTTCGATCGCTTC